>CAMZFJ010000454.1 GCA_947306025.1 uncultured Fibrobacter sp. | reverse complement strand
AGGTGTTGACGTCTGCGAATTCGACGAATGGTGTAGATGGCGATTGGGAGGTTGTTGCCCAAGTGGGCGAGAGCGGAGCGGCCTCGCGCGGTCTTGCGATTGATTTTGAGGGAAAGTCCTGGTTCCGTATCGTAGCGGATGAGCCTGTTGTCAATTTGGAAGAAGTTAGCGCGTACGATATCAGCAATGGTGGCGATGACACCTGGTTCTTTATGGGCACGAGTATCACCCAAATGGGCATGAAGCAGTATGTTGTGGATTCGAACTTTTCTCAGTTGATTCATGCGCGTTTCCCCAAATATTATCCGGCGATGGTTCGTGGGGGTATTGCATGCCTTACGAGCCAGGGCGTTGTCGATGCGCTTAAATATTATGTGGAATATGCAGGGAACGTGAAGTTTTGGGCTATTGAGATGGGGACGAATGATGCCTATGAGGGTAATGGTGTTACTGTCGAGATGTTCGAGAAAAACTTGCAGACAATTATCGATACGGCTAGGGCTCATGGCATCACGCCGATTATAGCGCGTTTGATTGCTATGAATCTTGGCGAAGCGGGTCGATTGCTGCATCAGCGTTACCTAGCGGTTATCGACAAGGTTGTGGAACGCAACAATTTGCCAGCGGGTCCTGATTTTGCTGGATATTTTACGGCGCATCCAGAAGAACTCGCTAGCGATGGTATTCATCCGGCGAATCCGACGGGTGGACAATCGATGCACCGCTTGTGGGCGGAGGCTGTCGCGTCTTTTTACAGTGGAAAAACGTCTGAACAGGTTATCGGTGTTGGTCCGGGCACTTTAGCGGTTCCAAAAAAACAGAATGCGCAGATGGTGTTGCCAAAGGTTATTGTGGACGGCCGTACGATCATGATCGCCCGATTGAACGAGCCGGTTTCTGTCGCTGTTGTCGATTTGACGGGACATGTCGTGTGGAACGGCCGTGTCGGAAATTCTGCGGATGGTTCCCCTGAGTCCATGCCGCGCTTGAATGCGGTTCCTGCCGGAAACTACATTGTCAAGATTCGCGGTGCAACGACATCGTACAAGACGAGAATTTCAATTCGATAAACCTTTTGATAATGTTTTTAAGGGAGTCCATCGGGCTCCTTTTTTAATGCATTTTATCCTCATTTTTTGTTATATTGTCGCAAATATTTGGTGGTGTTATTGGTGAATTGAATACACTGCTTTATATTACGTATATGAATTTTTTGAAGCCTATTATTTGCATGTTGGTTGCGTTTAGCCTTGTCGGTTGTGCTGTGAGCAAGAACCCGAACCCCGTGATTCGTTATGGGGCAAATACAGGTGCGACCTTGGCTGGGCCAGGTTTTGTTGCTCTGTGTATTGCGGGTGCGGTCGATGATGAAGACCATACCGATAAAGATGCAGAAAAGTTGGGCTTGATCGGTCTTGGAGCGGCGGCAGGTGGTTTTATTGTGGGTGCTGTGCTCGGTGGAACTGTAGGATTTTTCAAGTGGATGTTCAACGGATTTAAAGATGACGACATCGCGTCATCATCGGACTTGCCCGAAGAAATTCTATCGCCGGTAAGAGACGATGAATATAAGTACGGCTCGAAGTTGAAATGAAATTTTTGAAGTTTATCATTTGCGTATTGCTCTCGCTTAGCCTTGTAGGTTGTGCCGTGAGCAAGAACCCGAACCCCATGATTCGTTATGGAGCGAATACGGCTGCGACTATGGCGTTGCCGGGTGCGATTGCTGCAGCTTCATCTGGGCCTATAATTTGTGCAAGTGGCTTGGATATTCATGCGCTTGTGTTTGGCGTAATCAGCGTTGGTGCTGCTGGGGCAGGCTATGTTGCAGGAGCCTTGCTTGGCGGAACCGTCGGTTTCGTCAAATGGATGATTAACGGATTTGAAGATGACAGCGATGTTGTATCCGACTTGCCCGAAGATATTTTACCGCCGACAAAACCGTAGGTAAGCTTACTTTGCCAAATGCAACTTGCGGAGCACTTTCCCAAGAAGTTCGTTTAAAATGTCCTTGGCGTCTTTACTGCCGAGGTAGCGCTGGACAATGAGCGTGAGCGTAAAGAGCGCAATGCCTGCGGCGCAAGCGTAAACGACGAGCGTTACAAAACCTGTATTACGGACAAAATCACCCGAAATGTGATCAAGACCGATGGCGGCTGCAATCATGATGCCAAATGCGACGAGGGCGCGGAACATGTTGAATAGTGCGTCTTTCATGCCGTCTGTGCCGTTCTTTTTAGCCCACATGAATATCATCGAAATCACTTGCAGGATGGCGCCGGTTGCACCGATAATCGGGACACTCTTGATGCCTAAGCCCACTTCGGGTTCGCCGAGCAAAATGTAGGCGGGAATGGTCGCTGCAAAGATTCCTGTGTTCAAAAGTGTGGGGACCCACATGCGTTCGCAAGCATAGAAGCTGCGGACGAGAACGGCTTGCAAGCAAAGCCCAAGGCTTACGGGCAAGTACCAGCGGAGAATTTCAGAAATCGCTTCGGTCGTTTCGCGGTGGA
>CAMZFJ010000453.1 GCA_947306025.1 uncultured Fibrobacter sp. | reverse complement strand
CACCATTGGTGCCTAACTTCATCCCCAAAAGGCTTGTGAAACAAACCGAACTCATAGCTCAAAGCCTTGCAAAGCAAGGCGACCTCACCGCCTACTTCCTACTTCTAACTTCCTACTTCCTACTATTTTATTATCTTGATAACGAAAGAAACTTGCTTTAGATGAACCGTCTGGCACCGGTGGTGTGACGGCCTTTCTAAGCTTAAATCATTTATATTCACCAATGACAGTTAATGTCATACAGGAGGTCAATTTATAATGCCTACGAAGTCTATTGTGACTGGCGCTTCTCGTGGTATCGGTCTTGCCATTGCAAGGGAACTCGCTGCTCGCGGTTCTGATGTTGTGCTTATTTCCCGTGGCGGCTGCCCGGAACAGGCCGAAGCTATCGCCAAGGAATTCGGTGTCAAGACTTTCACGTTCGCATGCGACGTGAGCAACTCTGAATCTGTGAAGGATGCTTTCAAACAAGCTATCGACGCACTGGGTGGCGTGGACTGCCTCGTGAACAACGCCGGCATCACTCGTGACGGTCTCGTACTTCGCATGAAGGACGAAGATTTCGATAACGTCATCGCAACGGACCTCCGCTCGACGTTCCTTTGCACTAGAGCCGTCCTCAGAACCATGATGGGCGCCCGCAAAGGCAGCATCGTGAATATCGCAAGTTTGAACGGTATCAGAACTCAGGCTGGCCAGGCCAACTACGCTGCTGCAAAGGCTGGCGTTATCGGCATGACCAAGTCCAACTCCATGGAATTCGGCTCTCGCGGCATTACGGTCAATGCGGTTGCTCCGGGATTCATCGATACGGACATGACGGCCGCCATGAGCGAAGAAACCCGCGCAAAGTATGCCGCCCAGATTCCGCTTGGCCGTCTCGGTCAGCCGGAAGATGTCGCCAAGGCTGTAGCATTTTTAGCATCCGACGATGCCAAATACATTACCGGACAGGTAATTGGTGTCGATGGGGGCTTGAACGCTTAACAACATTTTATTAAATTTGGACAAAACTTTTTCCCATGGAGAAAAAAATGAACGAAGAAATTTTCAAGAAGGTCACGGACGTGATCGTTGCTAAGTTGGAAGTTAAGGCTGAAGATGTCAAGCCCGAATCTGAATTCGGTAATGACCTCGGTGCAGACTCCCTTGACCGTGTTGAACTCGTTATGGCTCTCGAAGACGAATTCGATGTCGAAATCCTCGATTCCGACGCTGAAAAGTTCCAGAAGGTTTCTGACGTTGTTGCTTTCCTCGAAGCACACAAGAAGTAATCTAGTTTTACTTTAGCCCGCAACTGTTGGGCAAAGATTGAGCTTTGGGTCCCCGGTTTTGCCGGGGATTCTTTTTTAGTTAGTCATTAGTTGTTAGTTATTAGTTATTGGTTGTTTGTTGTTAGTTATTGCTACTGACCATTGACTACTGACCATAGACCAATGACTAATGACTAAATTTTAGTTCGCAATTTAAAATATCAAGGAGAACCTGTTGGAAGATCAAAACTTGCTCCACAAAATCCTAAAACTCTGGTTTCGCCAGAAGTCCGGTGACGGGCTTGAGGCTAAGCTTGGGTATAGGTTCCGCGATCCTGAACTGCTGGCTCATGCTCTTGTGCACCGCTCGTTCCTTGTCGGCAAGGATGTGCCTTACGCAAGCAACAACGAACGTTTGGAATTTTTAGGCGATTCCGTGCTCAACATGCTCACGACGGAATACTTGTACCCGCTAGATCCGGAAGGGGAACTTTCAAAGCGCAAGAGCGCGATTGTTTCTGGACATGCCTGCGCGCAGTCGTCCAAGGAATGGAATCTCAGCGAGTATGTGAAAATCGGAAAGTCCGAAGCCAAGATGGGCGGTCGCGGTAAGGAAAGTATTCTTGCGGACGCCTACGAAGCCGTGCTTGGCGCCGTGTATCTCGATGGTGGTCTCGAAGAAGTCCGCGCCATTTTGAACAAGTTTCATTTCCCGCGTGTGCAAGAAATCATCAGCGCGACTGATTTTGTGAATTACAAGAGCGAACTTTTGGAGTATTGCCAAGGCAAGCTGCGTTGCTCTCCGGAGTATGTGATTGTAGGTGAAGAAGGCCCGGAACACCAGAAGGTGTTTACGGTCGAAGTCGTCGTGAACGGCAAGGCGTATGCTCGCGGTCAAGGCCCGAACAAGAAGAAGGCCGAGCAAGAAGCGTCTCGCTTGTCGCTTGATATCCTCAAGGCAGAGGCTGCCGAAGTTGAACAGAAAAAGGCCGAGGCCCCGAAAATCAAGCAGCCCGCACGCCACGTAGGATTGCCGTAGGGCGGCTACGCCGCAGTTACGAGTATGGAGTTCCTAGTTACTAGAAATGTTCTTATTGCAATCTCTAGTAACTATTAACTAGTAACTAATAACTAGTAACTATTTTATTATCTTATCCTTCATGAAAAAATTGAACATCCTTACTATACTTGCTCTCCCGATGGCGGCAGCTCTCGCTTTTGCTCTTGCCGCCTGCAATGAATCCGGCGATTCCAAATCCG
>CAMZFJ010000452.1 GCA_947306025.1 uncultured Fibrobacter sp. | reverse complement strand
TGAAGTTCGCATTTAACAACGTCAATAAGTGCCATATAATTTCTTTTTGTTTATCGCCATTAGATAGAATCTATCAGTTCTTATACGTTATATCGACTCTTTAATTCATTAATAAAGAAATCCAATCGATTTTTTATTTGTTCTCCAATCTCTTTGTTTTGGTTTTTCAATGCGTCTTGGGTGATTTTTTTCAGATATTGAATGCAATCATCAAAAGTGTTTCCTTTTATGTGATTTATTTCTAAGTATTTCAACTCACCTATTTTATATTGTAAATACTCTTGAGTAATATTCAACGTTGAATCATCTTCTGTTTCATCCATTGATAGTTCCAACATATTCGTCCATCTGATTTGCTCTAAAACTAATAATAGCAAAGTTTTTGGCTTCAACTTTTCATTGTCTTTAGCTTTGAAAAAAGACACAAGATAGTCGCAGGACAAATTATCAATAAGTTTTTTCAATTCTTGTTTTTCGTCTAGATTTTCCATTTTTTGATATTTTTTCCACGCTGCAAATATACAAAAAATATCAACTTTAACAAATTAATTATTTGATAATCAATACTTTAATTATCCAAATCAGATACAGAAAATGTATCCAAAATGGATAATTTGGGATGGGAATGGATGAAGTGGATGGGGAAAAAGGAATTCGACGGTATTGTATTGGAAGAAGTCGAAAAATGCGGTATAGGAAATGTTCAGAATCATTTTTCGGCCGTTTTTTAGTGTTTTGCAGTGCGTAGTCTGTTTAAAACTCAGCGAAATTAGAGAAAAAATCCTCGTTTTCGCTGAATTTTAAGTAAATTTTAAATTTCTATTTTGCAGAAAAACAGTATTTTTGCGGCGAAAACAATTGCACAAAACAATGAAATACAAGAATATTATTGGAAGAGAAACAGAAATAGCCACACTCGAAAGGTTGTATAAATCCCAGAAGTCCGAATTTGTGGCCATATACGGACGTAGACGCATCGGGAAGTCGTATCTTGTCAGTGAAGTGTATGGCAAGAAGATTCTTTTTTCAGCCGTGGGAACATACATCAAAGACGACGACAAAAGCAACGAAACCTATCGTCAACTGCAATTGGACCATTTTTTTGATTCGCTTTTGCTGGCTGGGCTTGAGGCAAATACACCCAAACCTACTTGCTGGCGCGAAGCGTTTCTGTTGTTGCGAAGACTGCTTGAAAAATCTCGCGCACGCCGCAAAATCATTCTATTGGACGAGTTGCCGTGGATGGCGGGTCCCCAATCATCGGAAATGATATCGGAATTGGGCTATTTTTGGAATTCATGGGCTGATCGCCAACGCAATGTTGTTCTGGTGGTTTGCGGATCGGCTACAAGTTGGATGCTCGACAATGTGATTCACGATTACGGTGGCTTGCATGGACGACTAACTGAAACCATTCGGTTGGCGCCTTTCACTTTGGCAGAATGTGAAAGGTATTATCGGAAAAACGGATTCAGACTTTCGCGTTATGAGATGTGTGTGTGTTATATGGCATTGGGCGGCATTCCTTTTTATTTGGACAAACTAAGGAATGACTTGACAATCACCCAAAACATCGACAATATCTTTTTTTCCGACGAACAGATTCATCAGGAGTTCAAGGATGTGTACACCGGGCTTTATTCCAGCAAAGAAAGATACATGGATGTTGTGAAAGCCATTGGAAGCCAGTTTTATGGGATGACCCAATCGGAAATCAGCAAGGCTGTTGAAGTGAAAAGTGGCGGCACATTGAGCAAATTGCTCGATAACTTGAAAGAATCGGGAATTATCCGCGAATATCCTCGCTACGGCAATCAGCGTGTTGAAACCGTCTATCAGTTGAAAGACTTTTTCTCGCTTTTTTACCTGCGTTTTGTGAACAACAGGCAAGCTAAAAAAGGACAATGGAATTCGCTTCATAGGACACCGGCTTTCTACACATGGGCCGGCGACACCTTTGAATTGTTATGTGTTGAGCATTTGCCACAACTTCAATCCGCTTTGCGCATTGTTTCAATTGACAGAAACTATTGTTGGAGAGGGAAAACCTCAGAAGGCAAGGGTGCCCAGATTGACTTATTGTTGGAAAGCAAAGCAAGCCGTACCGACTATGTGTGCGAAATGAAGTTCACAATGGGAAAATACACCATATCCGCAGACTATGAAATAGACTTGAATACTAAAATGGATGCTTTTTCTGAAAGTAAAATGCACACCAAGACACATAGTATTCAATTGGTGATGGTGACAACAATGGGTATTGCTCAAGGCGAGCATGCTGGTGTCGTTAATCAATCTATTGTTATGGACGATTTGTTTCGGATTGGGTAGATAACAAGTAACATCATTTTTGCAGCCTGCCAATTCAAGAATTGCCGCGAGGGAAACTGTATCCAAAATGGATAATATGGGGTTGAAAATGGATGAAGTGGATGGAAAAAGACAGTATGACGACTGGCACTGCTTACAGCAATCGCTCCAAGTCTCCAGTCAAGAAATCTTCCACGGGGATGCCACCGCTACCGACGACAAAAGC
>CAMZFJ010000451.1 GCA_947306025.1 uncultured Fibrobacter sp. | reverse complement strand
TGTGAAAACGGCGAAAATACAGGTTTATTGCTGGTGGATATGCCCACAGGATCGGGCAAGACCCATGCCGTTCTGGAGTACATTTGCCAGGAATATGACAAACCACAGAACAAAAACAAGACATTCTTCTTTATCACGAACCTTAAAAAGAACCTCCCTACAGAGGATTTATACGAAAAATTCGTGAAAACGGGCAAAAAGAACGCCTTTGACACAGATTTTCTTCAGATCTATTCCAACGAAGACTGCGTTTTAGAAAACTTGACCGAAGATCTGGAGGAAATAATCCCCCAGAGTATCCAAAGGACACCAGAATATTTCAGTCTAAAGACCCAAAGAGACCTTCTCCGCAACATCAAGGGACAATTGGCCAAGGAATCTCTTAGCAAAGAGTTTCGCGAAAGAACCGAGCCGAAATTTCGCAAAATAATCCAGGGAATGCTCAAAAAGCAATTCAAAACCGCCAAGGAAAGGCTCAGAGCCATTGAAATTGATGATAAATGGAAATGGGTGGGCAAACTCTACCCAGCTATTTTTACTAGCAGAAAACGCATTTTATTCATGAGTGTGAATAAGTTCTTCACCAAGAATACAACCATCATCGAGCCTTCTTATGAGTTCATCAACAATAAAATTCTCGACAAAGCCATCGTTTTTATTGATGAATTTGACGCCTCCAAAGAAACCCTGCTGGACCAAATTATTACGGAAGGGTTGAACAATAGAATCAATTTCCTGGAATTGTTCAAGGTCATTCACTCCGCATTCCAAATCAATGAATTCCAGAATGATCTGACAACGCCATCTATGATTTGGCAGCAATACTATAGCAAGGGAATTTCTCTCGAAAAACAGTTCAAGGACATGAGTGAAAAGTCTACTGAAATTTTCAAGAAATACAAGCTACAGTTCAGCCACCGTACAGAATCTTCGGCAGAAGAAAATGGAAAGAATTTTCTGTTCCAGGATTACCGTTATTTGTCTATTCTTGATAACAACAAAAAGTTCGTGACGGTATCTCCAGACAAGTCCACAAGGCTAAATAAAATTCGATTTACCGAAGACGTTCCTAAAAAAGAGCAAACCATCCAACCATTGCTCCATGACATCAAGCAGTTCCTTTCTCGATTCCAAAAGTTCGTTGACCGTCTAGCCACCAACTATCGTCAATTAAAAAAAGAACGAGACGCAACAAGCGAAATAACCCAAGAAGAAGCTATCCGCTCCGTACTTGACTTATTCCATTTACGCGAGGATCAGCACAACTATTTGCTCTCTAGAGTCATGGATAACACTAGTAACCAGAACAAAAATTTTGACAAGGTGGAAATTGACACAACCATCCACACAAAAGGGTTCCGTTACTACGCCTTTGAAGATGAGCAAAGCCATGACATGCAATCGGTAATCAAGCTTTGCGAATTTTCAGCAACACCCGAAAAGTACATTCTGCAAATCAGCAAAAAGGCTAAGGTTATCGGAGTTTCCGCAACGGCAACATTGCCCTCTGTTATTGGCAACTATGACCTGAGTTTTTTTAGATCTCAACTCGGCGAAGATTTCCACTATCTCTCTAAAGAGACAAAGCAACGCATCAAGGATGAATGTTATGCAAATTGGTCCAAGTATAACAAGGTGAATATCCATGCCGAATTGTTAGACGGACTTGGCGTTTTCAACAATAGTGAATTTGAAAGTTACGCCAATAATTCCATTGCACAAGCCCAGTGTTCAGACTTCGATGCTACACGCTATCTGAGAATTTGTAGCGCCTACAAGAATTTCATTCTGCATGACAACATTAAATCGTTTCTGTGTGTTCTCACAAAACATCCCAAAGTCAAAGATGAGCACCTCAACCTTGATTTATTATACCAACTCTTTGAATATGTAGCTGATGACAATAATCTCGACTTCAACAAAGACGCAATCGTTCTTTTGACAGGCCATGATTATGATGATACCAAAAAATCCATTACCGAAAGATTACGCAACTGCAAAAAACTATTTGTCATATCAGCTTATCAAACAATCGGTGCAGGACAAAATCTCCAATATGGATTCGATGAAAGTCAAAAGGATTCTCTTATCAACGTGGATAAGTATAGAACCAAATTGGAAAAAGACTTTGACGCCATTTACCTTGACAAGCCAACCCACATGCTTGTTAATCTTATTGGCGGCTTGAAGGATTCCGATTTTGCGAAATCCATTTTTCAGACAGAATTCATGCAGGAAAAAGGCGAAATTTCACGCAACGAAGCCGCAGAAAACATCAAGAAAGCCTTCCGTTGCATTATGGGCGGTAAAAAAGACAAGGACACGGCAGAGGAAGATTATTCAAAACTCTATGACAAAAAGAGCGTCAAACTCTTCGCAACTAGAATGATTATTCAAGCCGTGGGTCGAATTTGCAGAACCGGCTGGAAAAGTAAGGATATATACATTTTCGCAGACAAGGCTATTGGAGACGCCATTGATACATCTGTTATTAACGGCGGTTTCTATAACAAGGAATTTGTAGCTCTTGTTGATAGA
>CAMZFJ010000450.1 GCA_947306025.1 uncultured Fibrobacter sp. | reverse complement strand
TTCAGTTTGTCGGCAGAAGAATATTTCGATGTGCTCCAAAAAGGCATCAGCATCGCTGTCACCGAGACAATCTTGCGCGGGAAAAAAATTCAAACTCACTTCACTCTTAACGGCGGCGGGTTTGCTGCTCTCAAAGGTCCTCTCAACGAATACGACCGCGCCATCTTCGACGTATGCAACTCCACTCACGAAGCTAACTTCATCGGCATTACGCGCGACTCGCTCTTCCGTATTTTAACCGGCGGAAAAAACAAAAATACTCGTCCAACTCCCAACCAAGCTATTGCCATTTTTGAATCTCTCAAACGACTCATGACCGTTATTGAAATCGATTTCAGCCACACTCGCGAGAAAATACCCAAGTACAAAGACATTCCCGACAAAATTATCTCTCCTATCCTGCCTTGCACAATCTTGCACAATGTTCTATTCAACGGTCAACGAACAACACTCATCAAATTCACCGACGAAAGCCCATTTATGAAAATCGCTCGCGTAAAAAAACAAATCATTAACTACTCTGTCTCTCTGCGCGACATCACTAACCAAAACAACACTCCTCTCGTCATCATGATTAAAAGCTATGTGATCCGCCGCGTTCTCGAAATCGTCCTTCACAAAATGACGCCTACTATTACCTTTGACGACCTTTTCAAACACTGCGACATTCCTAACGCCACTCGAAAACAAAAACAAGACGCTCGCAAAATCGTTCTCAGCGTTATGGAAAATCTGAAATCTGAAGGCACGATTAAATCCTTCGAGCTGACAAAAAAAGACGGCTCTTTCTACGGTATTTCAATCTCTTTTTAAACTGTCTACTATACTAAAAATGTAAATTTCTAAATGAAAACTATTCTCTTACCTTCGTCGATTAAGTTACGGGGCTTCGTCGATTAAGTTACGGGGCTTCGTCGATTAAGTTACGCTCGCACCTGCCAAAAGTGTCCACAAATGGCGTCAGAACGCGAAAAATCGACACCTGCCAAAAACCTGTATATATTGTAAATATTGTAACGGACGGCGTCGCCGTGCTGACGCAACGGCGCGCCTTCCCACCTCTTTCAGAGGAAAAATTCTCCCTCGAAAAAAGAAAATGTTTGGGTTGGATTGGCGGCTTATGCCGCTAAAATTTCCCTTGAAAAAAAGAAAGGTTTGGCGCTTATGAACATCTTTGATGAAGTCAATTCTTTGCCCGAAGCTCTTATCGCTCGGCGTCTCGGACTTTCAACTGCTAGAGACGGCAAATCCTTCATTTGCCCTGCTTGTGGCAACGGCTCTGGTAAGACTGGCGACGGTATTAAACAGACTAAGTTCAAAGGTAAGCTGGTGTGGCACTGTTATCGTTGTGACGGACATTGGAGCAATGTAGACTTGGTAGCACAGGTGGAAGGAATTTCAACAAGTGATACAGCGGAATTGGCGAAGAAATTGGAAGAGGTATTTCCGGAATACAGAAATGAACCTTTTCTTTTTTCAAGGGAAGGTTTTTCGCACTTTAGCGCAGCCGAGAGGCAAGCGTCAAAAAGTGCGTCTAGGGCTTTTGGCTATCGTAGCGAAGGCGAGAGCCGAGCGTCAAGCGATAGCCTTGAACTGGCGTTTGAACCTGTGCCGCCGCTGAATGAGCAAAAAAAATTGGCGACCGAACAGGAGTCGAGAAATTATGCAAAGCTTTATGAATATTGTCGAAGAAGTGTCTCTAAGTTTTTGCGTGAACGTGGTGGGAGTTATCGTGGGTTGATTGCGGAAACGTTTGAGAAATATGGAGTGGTCGTGCACCCCGAATTTGGCGTCGAAGGGCAGGAAAAGTTACTGACGTTGATAATTCCTTATGATGATTGTCATTTTGTAGCCCGTGCGATAGATAGTGGTCGCCGACCGACGCAGCATGGACAGGGCGCAGGATTATATGAGCCGCTACCGATAGACGGGGATTTTCCAACGTTTATAGTGGAAGGAGAGCTGGACGCCTTGTCGGTCTTGCAATCGGTTAGTGGTCTGGGAATCCGTTGTGTAGCAATAGGTGGCGCATCGAAATATCGTAAGGTAGTACCAGAGCTGGAAAAGCGATTTGGGAATTCAGAGAAAAAGCCGTCGTTTATTGTGATGTTTGATAACGATACAGCGGGTAAGACGAATGGGCTGAAGTTGGTAACAGAATTGCGTACAGCGGGTTATCCGGCAGAATTGTATTTTTTGGAAAACCAAATGGCGGGAATGTATCAAGACGTGGAGACGGGAGAAAAGCACGAAGTCAGGAAAGTGGATGCGAATGATTTATTGCAGGAAAATCCAGATGAATTAGTTCGTCGTTTGATAGAAGGAATCGAGTTGAAGGAGAAAAATTTGCGAGAGCAGTCGGAGGCAATGAGTAAGTTACGAATGTTGGCAACGGAAGAAAAGAGAATGATGGCGGAAAATAAAAGTGGAATGTCGGTTTATTCGTTTACGGAGTATTTTGAGGGAGAATTTTTCAGAGATATAGAAATGACGGCGAAATATTCGTCTCGAAAGACAGGCTTTGAAAATATAGACGAGG
>CAMZFJ010000449.1 GCA_947306025.1 uncultured Fibrobacter sp. | reverse complement strand
TTGGCGGCATCCGTGAGCGTGTCGCCGATTTTCACGTCGCTAATCGTCTTGACGTTTGCGAGCACGTAACCGACCATGCCTTCGGAAAGTTCCGGGCGCGGGTCGCGGCGCATGCTGAATGTACCGACTTCGGTCACCACGTATTCGCCGCCCGTCTTCATCATGCGGATCTTCATGCCCGCCTTGAGCGTGCCTTCCACAATGCGAATGTAGTTGATCACGCCGCGGTAGGAATCGTAAACGGAGTCAAAGATGAGCGCCTTGAGCGGTTTGCCTGCGTCGCCCTTCGGGGCCGGGATTTCGTCGACAATCTTGTCGAGCACCTGTTCCACGTTGAGGCCCGTCTTGGCTGAAATACGAGGAATCTGGTCCGGGTCGTAACCGAGCAAGTCACCTACGAGCTGGGCAACATGGTCGGGCTGTGCACCCGGAAGGTCTACTTTGTTCAAAACCGGAATGATCGTGAGGTCGTTTTCGATGGCGAGGTAGAGGTTCGAAAGCGTCTGGGCTTCGATGCCCTGGCTTGCGTCCACCACGAGAATGGCGCCTTCGCAAGCGGCGAGGGAACGGCTGACTTCGTAAGTGAAGTCCACGTGCCCCGGGGTGTCGATCATGTTCAGGATGTATTCTTCGTCATCCTTTTCGTAAACCATGCGGATGGCGTGAGCCTTAATCGTAATGCCGCGTTCGCGTTCCAGGTCCATATCGTCCAGGAGCTGGTTCATCATTTCGTTCTTGGAAACGGTCTTGGTCAGTTCGATCATGCGGTCGGCCAAGGTGGATTTGCCGTGATCGATGTGGGCGATAATGCTAAAATTACGAATATTGTTGTTTTGCGGCATATTAAAATGTTGAAGAGTTTTTGCGTAAATATAGAAATCTTGTGCCTGTTTAATGGAACTCGCTGTGAACCCTTTAAAAAAAAACTATATTCTAGTTGAACAATTTGTTCACTTAGAACGATAACGACGGAAGATAAGCTTTGTTTAAAAAGTTCATTATTTGCAGTGCCTTGTGCCTTGCCGCAAACGCGTTTGCCGCGGGAAAAGTTTTTAATAAGGATTATACGGGTGTTACCCAAATTCTTGCAGAAATTACAACTCATGAAGGAAAAATCGTTGTAGACTTGAATTTCAAGGCTGCACCGAATACCGTTGCCAACTTTGTTGAGCTTGCCAATTCCGGTTTTTACAACGGTCTCGTTTTCCACCGTGTGATTCCTGGTTTCATGATTCAGGGTGGCGACCCGAATGGTGATGGAACGGGCGGTCCCGGTTACACTATCGACGACGAAACGAATAATCTCAAGCATGAGACTGGCGTTATTTCCATGGCGAATAGAGGCCCGAACACTGGTAGTTCGCAGTTTTTCATTACGCACCTGCCGCAACCTCACTTGGACGGCAAGCATACGGTGTTTGGTAAGGTCATAGAAGGGCACGACGTCGTGTGCCGCATCGACCCGAATGATCCGATTTTGAACATTACAATTGTGGAAAAGAAGTAAATATGAGTTCCAAAAAAGCGACATCTAAAGCGCCTGCAAAGGCGAGTGCTTCTGAAAAGAAAGCTGCAAAGCCAGCGCCGAAAAAGGCGGCTCCGGCTAAGGCAGCCGCTCCGGCAAAGAAGGTTGCAGCAAAGCCCGCTCCGGCAAAGAAACCGGCTGCAAAGGCTGCTCCCGCTCCTGCAAAAAAGGCTCCGGTGAAGGCGGCGCCTGCAAAGCCCGCTCCGGCCAAGAAGCCCGTCGCAAAGAAGGAAGTTCCTGCAAAAAAAGAACCTGTCAAAGCTGTGAAGGCCGCACCGGCTCCGGCAAAGAAGCCGACCGCTAAGCCTGCTGCCGAAGTTTCAAAGAAACCCGCTCCGGCAAAAAAGGTTGAACCGGCAGTCGAGGCCAAGGCTCCTGCAGCTCCGAAAAAGGTTGTCGAAAAAGAAGTTGTAAAGGAAGTCGAAAAGAAAATCGAAAAGGAACCGGTCCAGGAAGTTGTAGAACAAATTTCCGAAAAGATTCCGGAGAAAGTTCCCGAAAAGGCTCCTGAAAAAGCTAAAATTGAGGCCCCTGAAAAAGTTGAAGTGAAGAAGGCATCTGTGAAGTCTGATTATCCGTATGCAGTTTTGCTTGAAGGCGGCAAGAAGCCTTGCAAGTTCATCATGTTTGTTGAAATTGACGAACAGGAAGAACGCGCCAACAAGAAGAAGGTTACCTCAGAAATGAAGAACCTTGAAAAGAAGCCGACTTCTGCAATCCGCCACAAGATTTCTCTTGCCGAAGAAACGCAGGAAGAATTGACGGAACGCATCTTGAAGGAACTCGAGGAACAGAACGCCGCTTTCACGCGCGAAGCTGCAACGCAGATTTGCACGCGTTGCAACAAGAACCTCGTGTCTCCGGAATTCTGGGTTGATAAGCATCTCGGCTACTGTGAAGAATGCGCCGCTATTTTGCACTTGGGCCAGTCCAAGGAAGCCCGCAAGGTGGAATACCAGTTGGGCGCTATGGGCGGTGACTCTCTTGACGAAGTGGAGGACGATGATATCGAAGGACCGGACGCAGCAG
>CAMZFJ010000448.1 GCA_947306025.1 uncultured Fibrobacter sp. | reverse complement strand
TGGCGTTCGGGAAACGGAGAATCGCGCGTTCATGCGGTTCGCGCACGTCGATGATAGTCATCGGGTCGCCATTGTCAATTTTCTTAGCGAGTTCTTCTGGAGAGAATCCTTCCACCGGAACTTCATCCTTTGTCTTCAATCCGCAAAGATCTTCGTAGTCGATTTCTTCGACGTCGGTAATCGTCGGGTTATTTCCGCAAATCGGGCAGTTGCAATTTCTTTCGACTTTGAGGATTCTGGAGGTCAAATTCAAGCTGTCGATATGCAAAAGCTTTCCGTTCAGGTGTTCGCCGATGCCCAAAATCAGCTTGAGCGCTTCGTTAGCCTGGATGCTGCCCACGATTCCCGGGAGCGGGCTGATGGCACCGCCTTCGGCACAAGAGGGGATGAGCCCTGACGGGGGTGGCGACGGGTATTGGCAACGGTAGCAAGGGCCGCCATCCAAGTTGAACACGCCGACTTGCCCTTCGAACTGGTAAATCGCGCCGAAAACGACTGGAATGCCGTGCAATGCGCAAGCGTCATTGATCAAGTAACGTGCCTTGTAATTGTCCGTGCAATCGACAACCAAATCGTAACCTTCGATTTGTTCCCAAATGTTAGAAGATTTGAGTTCTTCTTTTTCGGCGATAAAATCGATGTTCCTGTTGATGTTCTTGACTTTGTCCCTAGCAGATGCGACTTTGGGGCGCTTGAGGTCGCGTGTGCCATGAATGACTTGGCTCTGCAAGTTTTCCAGCGAGACTTCATCAAAATCGATGACCTTGATGGTTCCAACGCCTGCAGCAGCGAGGTACTGAATGACGGGCGAGCCTAACGCACCAGCACCTACGACAACAACTTTTGCAGCCTTGATGCGCTTTTGCCCTTTGACGCCAATGTCGCGGAGCATCAAGTGCTTGCCAAAGCGTTCAATTTCGGAATCGTCGAATGAAACTGCTTTACGCCTATCGTCCGAAATCAAGCTTTCGACGGGGGCGTCGGTCGGAGCGCCGCCAGCAATGGCGGGCAAAAGCAAAATTTCTGTTTCTTCTGGAAGGGCGGTGTCCCAAATGGTTTCAACGGTCAATTTCTTGTTGTTGACGTAAATCTGGATGAAGTCCCTGACTTTTTTGTTTTCATCGTAAAGGATTTTTTCGCCTTCCGGGTAAGTACTGATTAAGTATGCGAGAGCCTTCCTGACGGTATCGACAGGGGCTTCCACTTGGGAGTTCTTCCCAAAGAAATTCCTGAGTGTTGCTGATATATAAACTTTCACTTTTTTTTCTCCGTACAATAAAAAGTGTTAAAATCGTTTATTCCGTACAAAATTTCCCACAAAACTTGTAGGATTTTTCGATGCAAAATATAGAACGCAAAAATGTGTTTGTCCAATACTTATTTTTTATGTAGAGGTATTGATTTATTCTATAATTAAGGCGGTAAATTCGCTTAAAAATATGGAAAGAGGCGTACTCGGAACAGTTTTTCTCAACTTGTCATCCTCGCGTATTTTTATTCAAGGATGCCCACCTCCGTGGGCGTGCCGAGCTTGATGTGTTGGCTTTCATTCAGGCCTCCGAGCCAGAATCACCGTACACGGTTTACTTTGAACTAGACTCTATCTCGCGTATAGCTTTTAACGTCCACCACGCCGTTCGCGGTTACGGACAAAATGGTGTAAATGAGTCCCGGCACCATATATTTGCGGTCTTCATCCGAAAGGATGGCCTTGCAATCCGGGTGGGAATGGTAAAAACCGACGATTTCGAGGCCGCGACTTTCGAGTTCGCGTTCGATATTGTAAAGGAAAAGCGGGTCGATGCTGAAATGGGCGGCTTCTTGCTCGCCTCGAATTTGATTCGATGCTTCCCGAATTTCAGTAACTTCGATTTCGCCTTTTTCGGACTTTTTTCCAACCAAAATGCCGCAGCATTCGCGCGGGTACGCTTTTTTTGCTGCGGATTCCATTTGTGTTGAAACTATTTTACTAAATTTGGGTTCCATTGAGGTTCTCCTCATGAAGTGCCCCCGGAATCGGAATTTCACAAGGATCCCGGGGACACCATTGTACGGAGACTCTAAAGAGCGTCTTCGCTATGCGCGAAGCGCTTTTTTATTACTTTATCACCAAACCTTCGTTCGAGGCGTTCACGCCTTCGATGTGGAAGGAATTGAGCACCGGATTTGCATGGTCCATGAGCGAAAGGATCAAATAGCTGGCCTTGCTATCGAAAGCTAGGCGCTTGTCTTCGTCCGAGGGGCGCGACGGCGATTCCGGATGGGAATGCCAGTTGCCGAGCGGGAAAAGACCGTTTTGACGCATGTCTTTGATGGCGGCGAGGTGTTCCTTGGGATCCAGCGAAAAGTGTTCGTTGGAATGGTCGATATTGGTGAGCAGGTAAACCTTCTCGATATGCTTGTTTTCTCCATCGATACGCCCTGCAATCAGCCCGCAAGCTTCTTCGGGCAGGTTCTTCTGGGCATGCTCCAGGATTTTTTGATATTCAGTTTTTGGTAATGTTATCATTGAAAACCTCTAGGAATGAGGTGTGGGCGCTTCAGGTGATTAGTGGTTGG
>CAMZFJ010000447.1 GCA_947306025.1 uncultured Fibrobacter sp. | reverse complement strand
AGTTGCCCGAGGGCTACGAGGCGCATATCGCCCCGCGCAGTTCCACGTTCAAGAACTTTGGCATTTTGCAGGCGAATTCTGTTGGCGTGGTGGATTCGAGCTACTGCGGTGCCAATGACTGGTGGAAAATGCCCGTGTACGCCACTCGCGATGTGACGATTGAAAAGGGGAGTCGCATTGCTCAGTTCCGCATTATGGAACAGCAACCGAAGATTGTGTTCGAAGAATCTGCGCTCGAGGATAAAGATCGCGGCGGCTTTGGCAGCACCGGAATTTAATCTTTAAACAAACAAAATCTATTTCGTAAATCTTTTATTTTTGTGATTTTGCAATCGGTTGTTTGCAAAATGTAGCCCTATTTTGTTCTAGAAATGTTTGAAATATTAACTTTTAAAAAGGTGTTTGTTTTTCAAATGGTGTTGGTGATGTGTATGCAAGGCTATTTGAAAATGAATCAAAAAACAACGAACAAATGGAAGAAATGTTGGTGTCTTTTATGTTTAACTATTCGATGGAAATTTCAAAACTTTAGGTTTTGGTAGCCTTTTTATTGGGCTTTGTTTCGGGCTTTTTGTCTTGCTTGGGTTTATTTTTTTTCGGAGAACCCTTCATTAGCATTTTTATAGCCCTTTTGGCTTGATCGATG
This sequence comes from uncultured Fibrobacter sp., assembly GCA_947306025.1. The sequence goes on along the minus strand of CAMZFJ010000447.1, from coordinate 1,917 downwards.
CGTGTGTCAATGCGCTTTTGGAATTTGTTTGCAACTTTATTGGCACGGCCAAGAATTCTGTTTTGAGTAAAGTAACCGATTTCTCTGGAGTCTGCGCAGTGGCTGGACTTTTCGCAGATGAGATAGTAGCAATCTTCGGGAACGACGTAGAATGAAATCTTGGAGGAGTCCTTGGCGCTGTACAGTTCTCGCTTGATGCGGATGGGCGTGTTGCCCGGTTCTGCAAGGAAAATCTGGAGTTCTACCAAGAAGCGGTCTTGCCACGGCATATAGTCGATTTCTTGCAGGCTGACGAGGCGATTTCCGAGCTTGGTGGAACCGATGCGCTCGATGGGCATTTCGCGATTGCCTTGCCAAAGGCTGGACTTGACGTAGATTTTTTCGTTCTGCTCGTGCATGAGCGAAATCAGGTAGTCCTGTTCTACATCGTTTAGTTTATCAAAGCGTAATGTATCGCCCTTGCGCGGAATGTAGATGCTGCGCGTTTCGATAAAGGCGTCTTCACCGTTCCACCTGAAATTGCGGTGCGGTGTGTAGACTTTGCCGTTGTTCGTGATGGTAATGGTATCGCCCGGCCCGCCCAAAACTCTGCGTACCATGTTGTCTTGGTTGCGCATAATGCCCCAGACAAAATCTCCATCCTTGATGTCGTCGGTGCAGCGGGGGAGTTTGCACATCCACAAAATGCTGTTCTTTTTGAACTTGGGATAAAGCGAATTGTCCTGGACGCGGACCGGTTCTATAACATAAGAGCGTACGCCAATCATGATGGCGAGAACAGCACCGAGTATAAAGACGAGGAAAAATACGTGCGCCTTGGAATGGCGTCGTTGTAATGACTTGACTTTACGATCGAGTGCTGACATGGCTCTATAAATTACAATTAATCGTTGTTGCCGTTGGAATCGTCGCTGAGCGAAAGCACGGCGAGGAACGCCTTCTGCGGCACTTCCACAGAGCCGATGCTCTTCATGCGCTTCTTACCTTCTTTCTGCTTTTCGAGGAGCTTCCTCTTACGGGTGATGTCACCGCCGTAGCACTTGGCAAGCACGTCCTTGCGCACAGCCTTCACGGTCGAGCGGCTGATAATCTTTCCGCCGATGGCGCCCTGGATGGCGACGTCGAACTGCTGGCGCGGAATGAGGTCCTTGAGCTTTACGCAGATGGCATTTGCGTAGGTGTTTGCCTTGTCGCGGTGGATAATCACGGAAAAGGCGTCCACCGGATCGCCGTTCAAGAGGATGTCGAGCTTCACGAGGTTGTTGCGCTTGTATTCGCTCGGCGTGTAGTCGAGGCCGGCGTAGCCGCGGCTCAAGGACTTGAGACGGTCGTAGAAGTCGAACATGATTTCGGCAAGCGGAAGGTCGTACTTGAGGATGACCTTCGTTTCGTCGATGTATTCCATCGTTTCGAATGTGCCGCGCTTTTCTTCGCAAAGCGTCATCATGGCGCCGACGTATTCCTTCGGCGTAAAGATCTGGGCCTTCACATACGGTTCTTCGATATAGTCGTAGCGGCTAGCGTCGGGGAGCTTGGACGGGCTTTCGATTTTCACCATGGAGCCGTCGCTCATGTAAACGTGATATTCCACGTTCGGCACGGTCGTGATGATGTCCACGTTGAATTCGCGGTCTAAGCGTTCCTGCACAATTTCCATGTGCAAAAGTCCGAGGAAGCCTGTGCGGAAACCAAAGCCGAGCGCTTCGGAAGTTTCCGGTTCCCAGCAGAGGGCGGAGTCGTTGAGGCGGAGCTTTTCGAGGGCTTCGCGCAAATCCTTGTAGTCTTCCGGGTCGATGGGGTAGATACCCGAGTAAATCATCGGGAGCACGTCCTTGTAACCCGGGAGCGGTTCTTCGGCCGGGTTGGCGGCATCCGTGAGCGTGTCGCCGATTTTCACGTCGCTAATCGTCTTGACGT
>CAMZFJ010000446.1 GCA_947306025.1 uncultured Fibrobacter sp. | reverse complement strand
ATTTCCGGGATAGGAATCATGCCGTTTGCGATACAAAGTGAAATGATATTGTCGAGGTCGCTAATGCGGCCACGGGTATTCCAAACAATTCTTACACAGTTTGCGCCAGTCTTTGCGATCTCGGGGATTGTCTTGCCTTCGCGATCAGTCCAAATAAACATGTGGTTAACACCACGAAGAACAACCTTTTCGTTGTCCTTGCTATACAGAAAAGAATCTTGAACGAAAAAGCCCGGTTTAACAGAAGAGCCGTTCATATCTTTTATTTTCTCCATAAATTTCATTAATCCATTATAAATATACAACTAAATGTTTTTTTAGAGCCAAATTTTTTTCGCATATATAAAAAATTCAGCGCTAGATTCTGTAGGGCATAAGCAATTTTTATGCCACAACAGCTATTTCAGCATTAATGAAGCTACGGAGTTGGACTTGGCAACAGCTGACGGAAGTCGTAATCTCGCCTCCCCCATGGTTCCAAGCGATGGATTAGGGAGTGAACGCTCTGGAAGATGCTTCCAGTAGCGAACGGGCAAGCAACGTCGAAGGAGGCGCGGGTTGAGCCGCTCCTTGATTGCCATCGTATCGTAGTAAGACTTCCACATGCGCGTAAATTCGTCGGGAGGCGCATGCGCGGAAATGTAACTTGGATCGGGTACAGTTACAAAATGTGTTTTGTAGTTTTCGTAGTACACGCCAAAGCCTCGCTTGACATCGATAATGGCCCAAGTGCCATTCGGGTAACGGCAGCGAAAATGCCCGATAATCATTTCGAGAATATCGTACTTGGGTTCGATTTCGGCGATGTACATTCCGTCGGGAGCCTTGTTGAAACGCACCATTCCGTACATGTTGTCCATTTCGCGACGCACGGAACGCGCAATCGTAATCAGCGGAATCATTTCGAGACTTGAAGGATTGCGACCATAATTCGGGTCGAGGCCTGCAAAGAGCTTGCGCAAGTACGCGAGAATGTTCATCTCGATGCCCGCGTCTTCGGAACGGAAACATGTTTCGAGCAAGTTCAGAACGTCTTTGCTGGCGGCATTTGTGATGGCGCGCTTGAGACGCCGTGCAGATTCTTCGGATGTTTCGATATGAAACGGCTGTGCAAAAAGGTCGGAGGCAACTTCTTGTTCGGCCTCATAGGTGCGTTCGGCGACAAAGCTTGTGACATCGAGATGCTGGCGGTAAATCTCGAAGACGGCACTCAAGAAACCGTCGAAAGTAGAATCGTAATGAATTGCTATGGACATGGGGTTAGTAGGAAGTAGACAGTAGGAAGTAGGAAGTTGGCGGAACTTAGAGCTTAGAACTTAGAAGTTGTTAGTTGCTAGTTGTTAGTCGATGGTCATTGGTTATTAGTTGCTTGCGATTGTCAATGTTGGGGGTGATTGCGCGGCTCTTGGTTGTGGCATCGCGATTGGCTGATAGTTTGCTGTTGGTTGAGTTATTGGCTGATTGGTTGCCGGCGATGGTAATGCGGCGGGCATGGTGTCGAACAAATCCAGTTGATCGGATTTGGGCTTGCCAGCAATGAGCAATGGACGAATCTTTTCCGGGTAAAGCTTGTGGAGTTCGCGGGGCACTTCGTTATTGTAGATGAAGTACTTCGCGCGTTTTAGCACCACCCCCATCTTTTTAAGATGTTCCAGCCGAATTTTGTTGTAGCGCCTACCGCTTACAATGAGTTGTGCGGACCTCACTCCGATTCCTGGCACACGCAAAATCATTTCGTAATCGGCGGTTTGCAAATCGACCGGGAAACATTCAGGATGCCTGAGCGCCCACATCACTTTCGGGTCTAAATCAGGATCGAGGAACGGATTCTTTTCATCCAAGATTTCGTTGTATTCGAACTTGTAAAAACGCATGAGCCAGTCTGCTTGGTACAGCCTGTGTTCACGCAAAAGCGGTGGCTTTGTTGTAATCACAGGCAAGCGCTTGTCGGCATTGATAGGAACATAGCCCGAAAAATAAACGCGCTTCATTTGCTGTTGCTTGTAAAAGCCTGCCGAAAGCGTGAGAATTTGGAAGTCCGTCTCCCCCGATGCCCCGACAATCATTTGCGTGCTCTGCCCTGCCGGTAAAAATTTGGGAGAATACTTGGATTTATCGGCTTTGTATTCCAGTTTGCGTTCTGCCAAGAAATTCATGGGGCGGTAAATGGATGCGAAATTCTTTTCGGGCGCAAGGTATTGCAATTGCTTGTCGGATGGAATTTCGATGTTCACGCTGCTGCGGTCGGCATAAAGACCAGCCTCGAAGAGCAGCCTTGAACTAGCGCCAGGAATTGCTTTCAAGTGAATGTAACCGCCAAAATGGTGTACCAGGCGCAATTCTTTCGCGACTTTGATCAAAAGTTCCATCGTGTAATCGGGCGTTCCAATAACCGCTGAACTCAAGAAAAGCCCTTCGATGTAATTGCGACGGTAAAATTCCAGCGTGAGGTTGATGAGTTCCTTGGGGGTAAAAGTCGCTCGCGGAATGTCGTTGCTCCGCCGATTGACGCAATATGCGCAATCGTACTTGCAGGCATTGCTGAAAAGCACTTTCAATAGCGAAAT
>CAMZFJ010000445.1 GCA_947306025.1 uncultured Fibrobacter sp. | reverse complement strand
TATGAACGAGTCAAGTATCTTGTCGTCAACGGCAAGTCGGTAAAGGACGCCAAGGCACAAGCTGAAAAAGAAATCCTTACTACGATGGCGATGGATGAGTCCGGAAAGAGTTTTGAAGATTTGAACATCTTTAACGAAGGCGAAGAAAATGCCAAACTCCTTGCGATTAGCGTCTTGATGCACAGTGATGTAGATGTCGCTGGTCTTACAGAGCGCATCGGCAAATTTAGTTTAGCCTTAGAAAATAATGGCGTATGGAATGATTCTCTAACGAGAACATCTATTGCTGACTGGGCTTCAGATGCTTCGGAAGAAGGAACGCTTAAAAATATCAGGGATGGCATTCTTGCCTGGGATGTTTCAAAAACATTGCCGAACTTTGAAAAGTACATCGATATGTTCTGGGCCGATAATTACGGCTTGGGAAAATGTTCTAAGTCAAATGAAGGCGATACGTCTGTAAACGTAAATATTTTGAGCTCTCGATATGGAGACGAGTTTATTTGCAAGAATGAACGTTGGGAATATGCTCATACAAGGATAAGCAAGTATAAAGGTGAATTTGGAATATTGAATGACGAAAGAGACGGACGTTCTTATAAAACTGTTCAAGTGGGGGACCAGACTTGGATGGCCGAAAATTTGAGATACAATTACTCGGCAAAAGAACTTGTTACTGGGTGTCCTGAAAATATCCCTGATAATTGTGAAAAAATGGGGCGCTTGTATTCTTATGCCGCTGCTATGGATTCTGCTGGACTTTTTAGCAAAGATGGATTGGTGTGCGTCTTGAATGAATCCCAAGAGATGGACTGCGATTATAAGGAATCTTTGAGGGGTGTTTGCCCAGAAGGTTGGCATTTGCCATCGCAAAAAGAATGGGATTCTTTGATATCCGTAGCTGGAGGATATATCATGGCAAAAAAGACTTTGAGAACGGCTGATGATTTTGGTACAGATGAGTTGGGCTTCAATATCACTGATAAAACATCAAGGTTTTGGACGTCTTCCAAATTTGAATATTCGGGTTCGTTAACCGGATTTCCGGCTTGCCTTAATTTTGCCGCCGCCAGCTGGATCTCGTTTGCACCCAGCAATGAAAATGAATATGTTCGTTGCGTGAAGGATCGCGTTTAACAGTTTTTAATTAAAAAAGGAGCTTTTATATGAAATCATATTCAAGTATAATTTTGATGGCCCTCTTGTTTGTTGCCTGTTCTGATAATATTTCGGGCAGCGATATCACAAAGGATGATGCCACAAAGGGCGAAGCCACACCTCTTGAAAATCCTTCTGTTGACGGTTGGAAAATTTCTGGGTTCTCACAAAAAGGACCTTTTGTTACCGGTTCTAACGTGAGTATTTTGGAACTGGATAGCTTGACGTTTGATCAGACCGGTAAAATATTCAAGTCGACAATCCGAAGTGACGAAGGTGACTTTTCTGTCTCGGGAAAAGGATTCCCTTCGCCGTATGCGATGGTTCAAGTTAAAGGCTATTACCGTAACGAAATTACGGGAAAGAGGTCTTCGGGCCCCTTGACTTTGAACGCTTTTACAGATCTTCGTGATCGTGAAAAGGTTAATGTGAACCTGTTGACTCATTTGGAATTTGAACGAGTCAAGGCGCTTGTTTATAACGGAAAATCTTTTGAAGAAGCCAAGGCTCAGGCCGAAAGAGAAGTCCTTGCAGCGATGGCTATGAATGAAGCTGGTGAGTCTTTTGAAGATTTGGATATTTTTAAATCGGGTGACGGAAACGCCAAACTCCTTGCGATAAGTGTTTTGATGCAAAGCAATGTCGACGTCGCTGGCCTTACGGAACGTGTTGGAAAGTTCAGTATGGAACTTGTTGAAAATGGCTCTTGGAAGGATTCTGCGACGAGGACGGAAATCGCAGACTGGGCTTGCGAAGTTTCACAACGAGGCTTACTCGTCGATGTCAGAAATAATGTCCTTGCGTGGAAAATTTCGGATACTCTTCCGGACTTTGAAAAGTTTGTCGATGTGTTCTGGGCCGATAACTATGGTCTTGGGATATGTTCCGATGCGAATGCGGGTGATACGGCTGTAAACGTAAATCCTTTGAGCAAACTAAACGGAGAAAAATTTATTTGCAAAAACGAACGTTGGGAATCTGCGGATAAGAAAAGCAACTATAAGAGTGTGTTCGGAACGATGACCGATGCAAGAGATGGTCAGATGTATAGAACCGTCGAAATCGGTGACCAAGTTTGGATGGCAGAAAATCTGAATTATGATTACCAGACTCTTCAAACTCATTCTGTATGCTATAAAAGCGAATCTGGCGAATGCGATGAATTTGGATTGCTGTATCCTCTTGCGGCGGTAATTGATTCGGCGGGCTTGTTTGGTAATGAAGGTGTTGGTTGTGGCAATGGTAGTTGGAGTATGTGTAACTACAGTGAATCTTTGAGGGGTGTTTGCCCAGAAGGTTGGCATTTGCCTTCGGAAAGTGAATGGTTCCGATTACTTGAGTATACTGGTGGAACTGTTGTAGTGCCTGATGTCGAGGAAGTTATTTATAAAGATGTTAATGGAATTAATG
>CAMZFJ010000444.1 GCA_947306025.1 uncultured Fibrobacter sp. | reverse complement strand
AACTCGTCATCGAGGGTTCCGTTGACGAGTCTGCATTGAAAACTGCTATTGAAGAAGCGGGCTTTGAATTCGGCGGTGAAGTCTAGAATTTGCGTTCCCAGCTGAAGCCGATGCTATCAAAATACCATTCGCTTCCGGTCTGTACAAGGTGAGGTTCTTCCTCGCCTTTTTCGTGGTCGGTTGCAAAGCTTCTGCGGCTTTTGATGATTGCAGCAATGGTGATCGAATTTGTCTTGTTTAGCGCGAGTCTTGCAAGAGCGTTTAGCTCGACGGTCATGAATTTGCCAAATGTATCGGCATAGTCACCATAGTCTTTTTTGCTATAGTTCCCGTACATGTCGGCCATGACTCCGATTAAGTCTACAAATTTTGGCATCTGGTAACCGAGCAAGGCAATGAATTCATAACCGAGTCCGTTTGCGTATCCTTCGGTTGTCTGCCATGCCCACAATTGCCCTTTCTTGAGACCGGTAATGCCTTTGTAAATCATCTGGTAATTGGCTAGCATGATGACATGTGTCCAGTCACCTTCGAAGAGCGCGCCCGTGTCGAATTGGAATGTAGCTCCAACCCAATGTTCATGATAGTAGTGGGCAAATGGCGTTAGGTTTTTATAGGTACTGCCATTGTATTTGCAGAACCCTTCGAACCCAAGCAAGTTCCAGCCGGAGCCAATACTTGCGCCCGCATCAAAAACGAGAAACGGAAGCGGTGTAAATGAAACACTTGCAATGGGGCGAATGCTCAGTGGCGAAATTTCGAGTGATCCGTTCAGTTCGATATTCGCTCCTGATAGGAGTTCGCTTTGGCCGAGCGGCGTAGGTATCGTGTAAGTCGATTTCCAAGTGGCCTTTGCGAGAATCCCATCAATAGGGCCTGTTATTTTGGCAAAGTGGTCACCACCTTTTTGATAATCGCTTTTAGGGTAATAGGCGGCATCGACGGTTAGCGTGTGCGAAAAACCTTTGGCCTCTTCCGCGTGAGCGGAGCATAGGGCTGTACCTGCAACGGCGCAAATTGTGGTCGCGCGCATCGCACCTTTAAAGAAAGAATAAAAAAGAGAATTTTTCATACCAACATCCTCTTTTTGTAATATAATCTAAACTTCGCCGATGCGTGCTAATTTTATTAATGGCATTCCTGCGTCGCGACTTTCATCGAGATTGACTGTGAAATCGATGCTCCAATCGTTAAACCCTTCTTCGTCTTGCAACATTTGCTGGATTTGCATGATGTTGCCTTCGTATGTGACGATGGTGTGAGCTAGCGCACGTCCTTCCACGTCCATGCGGAATCTGTGGTGTTCGGCGGTGTAGGCGGCCATGATTTCGAGCAGTCGCTTTTCGGTCCACGGCGTGCCTTCGGCATCCGCTAAAAGCTCGCCTTCGGCAAGGTCGTCGGCGAGGCTGTCCAAAACGTCGGTGAAGTCTTGCTTTTGCAAACTCATCATGATTTGGAAAATGCGCTGGCGCACCATGTTGAGGAATCGCTTCTTGTCGTAAGTGATGTCGGCGGCGGCCTTGTCTGCACCGAATGCTTTTTCGGCTTCGTCTTCGGCAGTTCCTGCGTCCAAGCGCTTCTGGTAATCTTCGGGGTGCGCCATCTTTTCCCATTCTTCAAGCAAGCTAGAGTCTACGCGGCGGATCATTTCGCCGAGGTAATCCTGCATTTCCAAAAGTTCTTCGTTCTTGTAGCCGTCGGGCACGGTCTGCGAAAGCACCTTGTAAACGCCGTTCAAATGGCGCAATAAAATCGCTTCCATGCGCTGCAAATTGTATTGCTTCACGTAGCCGCTGAACGTGCTGAAGTTCTCGAACATTTCGCGCACAATCGATTTGGGTTCAATGTTTTCATCGACCCACGGATGGATATCGGCGAACGCATCGAACGTGTCGTAGATAAAGTCACGGAGCGGCTTAGGGTATTCGACTTTTTCAAGTTCCTCAAGGCGTTGGTTGTATTCCATGCCTTGCGCTTTGAGCTCGTTCATGCGTGCATCGCGGGCCTTGCTTTGCTGGATACGCAAAATGGCATCAGGATTTTCAAGGATGCTTTCGCACAAGGTAATAACGTCGAGCGCGTACTCCGGACTGTCGCTGTCGAGCTTCGGGAGCGTGTCGAGCAGGTACAGCGAAAGCGGCTGGTTCATGGAAAAGTCATCTTGCAAGTCCATGTTCACGCGCAAGTGGCTGTAACCTTTGGCAACTGCAGGGACGAATTCGATAATCTTCTTTTCGACGAGACTGCGGAACAAGAGGAACGCGCGATGCTGCAATTGCTTTTTGCTTGCAGTGCTTTCGTGGCAATCCTTCAAGAGATTGCGCATGGCGCGGCAGCCGTCTGTCGGGCGGCTCAGGATGTTCAAGAGCATCCCGTGGTTCACTTGGAAACTTGAAGTGAGCGGCTCCGGTGCGGCATCGATCAAACGCTTGAACGTGTTTTCGTCGAACGGGATGTAGCCGTGTTCTGGCGGTTTGCGCTTCTGGAATTTTTTGCCGGTCGTGCGGGACTTGGCTTCGAGCTTGAGATTTTCAATCACGTGCTCTGGCGCCTGTGCGACCACGTAACCG
>CAMZFJ010000443.1 GCA_947306025.1 uncultured Fibrobacter sp. | reverse complement strand
CTTGAAGCCTTCCTTGCGGCACAACGTGTAGAAGTCCTTGAGCGTGAGCACGCGGATGTTCGGCGTATCGTACCATTCGTAGGGGAGTTCCTTCGAAATTGGCATACGACCGTGCAACATGAGGCTACCGCGGGCAGACCAGTGTCCGAAATTCGGGAACGTCACGATGACTTGCTTTGCTACGCGCAAAAGTTCGTTCAAGAGGGCAACCGGGTCGCGAATTTCCTGAATGGTGCGGTTGATAATGGCGTAATCAAAGCTTCCGTCCTTGATGTCCTTCAAACCACTTTCGTCGAGGTCACGCTGGATCACTTGTACGTCATTTTCAAGACAATCGAGAATTCCCTTGATGTTCTTTTCGATGCCGAAACCGGTGACGTTCTTTTTGCGGATAAGATAGTCCAACAAGTCACCGCTACCGCAACCGAGGTCGAGCACGTGGCTCCCTTCCTTCACGAGCTTGCCCATAAGGTCAAAGTCGCTCTGGTTGTGGAATACGGGGATGGCCTGAGTCCCGTTTTCCGGGATAATCTTGGAATCGAGGAATCGTCCTACAGCCTTTCCGAGTTCTCCGACTTCAATCAAGAATCCGTCATGTCCGAACTGTGTATCGAGTTCGAGGCTTGTGACGGACTTGCCATCGTTCAAAAGGGCGCTTGTGATGCGGCGGCTTTCGTGCGGTGGGAAAAGCCAGTCAGTCGAAAGGTTCACGTTCAAGACTTCGGCCTTGATATCCTTGAATGCATTTTCGATGCTGCCGTATTCTGTTTCGAGGTCGAATGCGTCAGTCGCATGGGCGATGTGCAAATAACTGTTCGCGTCAAAGCGGTCAACGAACTTTGTTCCCTGATAACGTAAATAGCTTTCGATGGGGAGTTGCAGGTCGAACGGCGTCGTGTAAGTCACGGCGTGGTTCCTGTTTTCTTGATCTTGGGCGCGCTTGAACTTTTTCTCCATGCCGACGGCAGAGAGGTATGTGATGTGCGCGAGCTTGCGGGCATTAGCAAGGCCGATATCCGGTTTTGCCTGGCCGTCATAGAAATCGCCACCATTGTAGTTCGGGTCCTGCGTAATGATGTCGCGGGCGACAACTTCAAAGCCGAGCGCCTGGCTCGAAAAGCGTGGAGAACTGGCGATGACGATGATGCGCTTCACTTGTTCCGGGTAATAGATGGCCCACTTCATGGCTTGGAAACCACCCATGGATCCACCGATGACGCCGTAGAATTCCTTGATGCCAAGGTTGTCGGCAAGTTCCTTTTGCGCATGCACCATGTCGCCGATCGTTATGGTCGGGAAGGTACTGCCGTAAGGCTTGCCCGTGCGCGGGTTGATTGTCGCAGGACCTGTAGAGCCTTTGCATCCGCCAAGGATGTTACTGCAAACTACAAAGAATCTGTCTGTATCGATAGCTTTGCCCGGTCCGATGAGTTCGTCCCACCAGCCCGGTTTCTTGTCATTTTCTGTATACCAGCCGGCTGCATGGGCGTCGGCGGTCAACGGCGAGCAAACCCACACGGCGTTATCACCGGCGGAGTTCAGCGTGCCATAGGTCTCGTAACGGATGGTGAGGGCGGGGAGCGTCTTGCCGCTTTCCAACAAAAAGCCCTTTTCACCGTAATCCTTGTTAAAATCCTTTGGGACAACGGGACCAAACGATTTATGCAAATATTCACTCATATGCATAAATATAGTAAAAGAGATGAGTGATTAGTGGTTGGAGGTTAGTGATTAGTTGATGGTCGTTGGCTTTTAATTATTAGTCAATAGTTTTTAGTTATTGGTAGTTAGAGCTTGGGTTCGACATGCTCACCAAACTTACAAGGTCCCTGCCTGTACTGAGCAAGGTCGAAGTAAGTTTGCCGAAGGGCTGCACACTAGCCACGGTCTACTTCCTACTGTCTACTAACCTCCGCCGCACAATGTAAATTTTTCAGTTGTGCTATAACGCACGTTTTTTGCCAATTGCACTTTTGTAACTTGTTAAACAACATGTAGTTACGGAGGTCGATCTGCACAAAAAACTCAAAAAAATGGAATTTACATTCGTTTTTGCGGAATACAGATGAGACGTTTGTGTATGTTTTTTTGAAGTTTTTCTTGTATCAAACTAATCTTTCATTATTATATTTCTCTAAACTCGTGGGTTTTTGTGGCCCTCGTCCGTTTTTTTAACTCAAAGGACAAACATGAAACGTCTCTCTTTTATTGGTATGGCTATTTTGGTCTCCAGCCTCGTCGCCTGCAATCAGGCTTCCGCTGGCGGTTCGTTCAACCAGCAGGCTCGCTTGGATAACCTTGAAAAGGATTTCAAGCAGGTCAAGGAAGAATTTGAAATCATCAAGTATGCTCTCGACAAGCGCGGAATCTCCCTCGAACAGGCTCGCGCCGAAATGGAAGCCGACAACAAGGTGTGGGACATTCCTGATGATGATAGCCCGATTTACGGTAACTCCAAGAACCCGAAGCTCACGATTGTCGAATTTACCGAATTCCAGTGCCCGTACTGCTCTCGCATTGCTCCGGTGATGCAGGAACTCAACAAGAAGTACCCCGACCAGATCAAGTTCGTGT
>CAMZFJ010000442.1 GCA_947306025.1 uncultured Fibrobacter sp. | reverse complement strand
AGATGGCGAATGAAAGCGCAGGAATGACAATAACCCCGGCCCTTAACATGGGAGTCGGCATCAACGTCAACAGCAATCCCGAAGATTATGCACATTTAAACCGCGCCGTCACAACGCTCAAAGCAGTCGTTGGCAGCCCCATCAATCGCGAAAAACTATTGCAAAGGCTCATCGGCAGCCTTGAACGCGCCATCGGACAATTCAAAGCATTCGGCATTAGTCCATGGGTCGCGGCATGGCGTAAAATGGACCAGTTCATCGGCGCCCGCGGAACCATCATCGTGAACAACCGCTGCACCGATCAAAACCGTGACAGTGGCGAAGGCTCCATCAAAAAATCCGGCACCATCCTCGACATGCAAGACAACGGCAGCCTACTTTTCAAATGCGATGACGGCACAACCGAAACCGTCATTTCTGCGGATTTAGAGATTTAAAAAAGTCCCATCAGCCAAAAACTGACGGGACTTGTCGTAAAAACAAGAAAGATTACTATCAACTACTCGTTTATAGCAACAGACTGCGACTTAATCGGAGATTTTTCGCAATTGCGTGTACGACCTGCATAGTAAAAAACCGTGTACGTACCCACATTTTTTCCAACAATACTGCTTGGATCGCTAAGAAATGCACCCAAAGAATCTAGACTATAATACATCGTACCATTATCAAGAACTGCAGGAGTCTTTATCAACTGTTGGGATTTACCTTTGTATGTCAATCCAGTTGCCAGTTGTGGATCCGATGACGGGCGATTTGTCTTTACAAGCGTATTCAAGTGCATATAAATATAATCGCCACCGGCCCCCTCATTCAAATCTATATCGCTAACGATATCATTATTTTTTGAATTGAAGAAAACACCACTAACAACACGTTTGTCTTCGAAATTTTCCTTAGTGAAGTAGAGCCACATATTGGTACTATTCTTTTTGGTGTTACTATTCAGGTTTCCACCAAATTTTTTGAAATGATCATCACCATCATGAGGAACACGGTAATATATACGTCCACCATACATAATTTCCGATTTATTTTCCGTTCTGATGATAAAATCAGTTATATACCCATTTTCAGGAGTTGCTCGAGAATATTTCTTAATTAACAGGTAGACATAGTCTCCACCTGCGCGGGCATTCAAATCACTATCTATAAAAATCCAGCCTTCAGCTTTAAGCTTTTTTGCAAGGCTTTCCGTAGTAGACTTTTCCCCACCAACAAGCATTGCATCGGTAACATATTCATCCCAGAAATCTACGTAATTCGGCTTGTCAGCGATGTCCGAACTGGAATTTGCAATACTGCTGCTAGATGCCTTTACAGAACCTGAGCCAGAAATGGTAATCGTCATTCCATTTGAGCATGGTACTTGGTAACAAGTACAGCCCTTATAGTTTTGCGTATAGGTTGTTGAAGAAACACTAAAATTTCCTTCACTGCAGAATACCAAACCCTTCGTAGCATCGCCCTTGTAATTGTGAGAACCAGAAGACAAAGGCTGCCCACTTGGGCACGAAGTCGGGAAGCTATGCCATTCAAAGAATCCTGCACTATACACAGAAGGACCAACCCCATTACGCACTGTGCAATCGCCATAATCGGTTTCAGCCAGTACAGCATTCGGGAGCATCGAGAAGACGCCCAAAGCAAGTGTTGTTGTCTGTAATAAAGCCAAGAATTTCTTGGATTTTGTTCTGTTTTTCATATTTTCTCCTTGTATTGCGCCAATAAAAATATCAGCACCATTTTACTTTTTTATATGAAAATTAATAACTTATTATTACAATTTTCATACACACGAAAAATATAATCACTTATTCGAAATATGTCAATAGACAAAGTAACTATATTTTCATCTGCACAAATGAACAAATTTTCTCAACACTTCTTTTACACGGAAAATTGTAACCATACTCTTACAACAAACTGCTCATTATCAGTTTAACTTCAACATTGTTTAAATTGCTGTTCTTAAATTCACTCTTACAACAATAATATTTGTATATTGCGCCTAAAATAAGGAGGCAATATGCACATTTCTCAACGTGCATCCAGGAAAGCACTGCTTTTAGCGTGCTCAATTCTTCCGTTTTTCATGTACGCATGCGGCGGCGATAGCGGCAGCAGCGCGGCAGAAAACGAATACAGCGAAGAAGATGACGAAGACAACCTTGGCGGTGAAAATTTCAAGGATACCTCCATTACGGCCACCCAATACAATTCCAGTGTCGGTGTCGTAAACATCATCAAAGACGAAATTCTAGACGTAAAAAGCGAAAATACCTACAAAACAATCCAATTCGGCCCCTACACGTGGATGGCCGAAAACGCAAATTACAAGGTATCCCGCAGCATTTGCTACAACGAAGATACGGACAACTGCAAAAAGCTCGGACGCCTGTACCAAAACATGAACGCCTCCCAAGCATGCCCAAGTGGTTTCAAGATTCCCTCAGAAGCCGACTTCAAGTACATCGCCCGTTTTGCAAGCAACATCACCGACCGCGATTTTGGGTTCAACCCGCAAATGTCCGGCTACTGCGAAACCGTCAATAGCGAACTCCAATGCAGCCG
>CAMZFJ010000441.1 GCA_947306025.1 uncultured Fibrobacter sp. | reverse complement strand
AGGGCAAGTTCATCGCGAGCCGCAGCCGCGAAAGCATTCTGCGCGAAGTCGAAATTGTCACCAACATGGAAGGTTTTGCCGGAACGATTACAGACCTTGGCGGGCCCAGCGCGAACATGTACAACATGCGTGGCCGTGACCCGAGCCGTTGCCAAAAGTGTGCCCGCGCAAGCTGCCTCACGCCCAAGATTTGCGACAACATGGACACGCACCATCAAGAAATTTTGGAGCTGTACCGCGAAGTGCGCAACCATCCGAAAGTGAAGCACCTGTTCATCGGAAGCGGCGTGCGTTACGACATGCTCTTGCAAGAGACGGATGACGAAGAACTCCGCAAGGACCACGAAGAATACGCCCGCGAGCTCATCGACTACCACGTGAGCGGACGATTGAAAGTCGCGCCCGAACACACGAGCGACGCCGTCTTGAAATTGATGCGCAAGCCGAGCTTTACGCTGTTCCACAAGTTCAAGGAATTCTTTGATGACGAATGCAAACGCATCGGCAAAAAGCAGCAGCTCATCCCGTACTTTATCAGTAGTCACCCCGGCTGCACCGAAGCCGACATGGCTGAACTCGCACTAGAAACAAAGCAATTGGGTTTCCAGTTGGAACAAGTGCAAGACTTTACGCCAACGCCGATGACCATTGCGACCGAGATGTTCTACGCCGAAATGACGCCGGACGGAAAGCCGCTCTTTGTCGCAAAAACACCCGAAGAAAAAGCAAACCAAAAGCAATTCTTCTTCTGGTACATTCCTGCAAACCGCCCGCACTTGCGCGAAGTTTTGGAACGACTCAAGATGGGTAAGGTCAGCCGCTTGCTGCTGAGCCGTACAGCAATGGCCGAGGGCAAGGAATACTTCCCGAGCAAGGAACGCGAAGAAAACGAAGACTTCCGCAATCGCGAAATGCAAAAGCGCGACGAACGAACGCAAGCTTTGCGCCCGAAAAAAGAGAAAGTCAAGAATCGCTGGCGCGATGACGGGTACGGCGAAGAAAACCGCTTTGGTCGTGAAAGTAACCGCCGCGAGAACCGCTTTGAACGCGAGGGAGAAAGCTTCAATCGCGAAAGTAACCGCCGCGAGAATTCGTTCGAAAACCGCTTTGAGCGCGATGGGGACCGCCGCGGATTCCATAGGGATAGCCGCGAAGATTGGAGAGGTAATCGCAGTGGAGACAGCCGCGACTTTGACCGCCGTGATAACGCATTCGATAACCGCCGCGGAGATAGTCGTTTTGATGATCGTCGCGGGAACCAGCAGAATGCGCCGTTCCGCGAACACCGCAATGTCGAAGACAAGAACCGCTTCAACAGCGGCGAGATAAACCTCGCCAGCCGCCGCTCCCACGGCAAAGGCTTCAAGAAGCCAACGTTTAAGAAATAAGTAAACAGTGATTAGTGGCTAGTGGTTAGGTTAGGACGACGTCATCCAGAGCATCGCGAAGAATCCGGTGACGTTCTTATTTCGTCATCGAGCTTCTTCATTCGCCATCCTCACACTTCTTCACTTATCATCCTCGCGAAAGCGAGGATTCTGAGCAATATGCTATTACATTGTCTCCCCGCACTTGTTGCAGCATCACCTTATGCGTTTGTCATCCTGAGCGAAGTCAAAGGGAGTGGGCATCTTCTTTCATTCTCTAATTAATTATGGTGATGTAGCACTTTCGTGTAGAAGTGCCCCCAAGTGTTTAAAATTTCAAACATGAGCCGTTATAAATCGAGAAATTCGACCATTTAGGCTATCTACTTATCCACAACAAGAAAGTCCTACTTTCCCAGCAAAATCTACACGTTTGTTCACTGCTGAATATACGCAAATGGCAGAAGATTATCAATAGCCATCCCCACTTTTTTCAAAAAAATAAAATTAACCAAAAACAGAGCGTTCCCCTGCTGCGCAGGGGCGGGCTGTCGCAGCATAAAACCGTGGCTTCACACCACGGTATTTCTGTCTAGAAAGCCGAATGTCAAGATAGAACCTGAAGTCTCTATTCGAGAAACTGAACGTGATGTCGAGCCACAGCAGGCCTCACACCAGCAACGACAACGCGTTCGCGGAGAGTGTATTCGCGACGATGAAGGGACGCGTCGTTTACCTCGAATTCTTCACAAGCATCGAGGAGGCGGAACGTTTTGTCGTCGAGTTTTTGGATTGGTACAACAACAAACACCTGCACTCCGGCCTGAATCCGTTGCCGCCCTGTGCCATCCATTTTGGATACCACCAGGAGATTATCGATTGCAGGAATACGCTGCTTGAAGAGGCCCGCGAATGGCCTCCAGAACGTTTCTGTGGCAGGAGAAATTTTTTTTCAAAATCGACAAACTCGTTTGTCTGAAGCACCTGGTACACTTGTCAAAAGCCAGATGATGAACTATCTTTAAACTAAACTAACCAAGCGGACACATTGCCTGAAAATTGCCGCACCTTCACTAGATGACATGCTGTTTTACAAAAAAAATACAATAGGATACATCATCATGATTTTTATACTTATATGCATGGGTGCATGCATTATTCCTACCCTGATAATTGGATTACTATTTGCTTTAATCTTTTTATATTATTT
>CAMZFJ010000440.1 GCA_947306025.1 uncultured Fibrobacter sp. | reverse complement strand
GAATGTCATGTCGTGATATGCTTCCTCTGAAGGAAAGAGAAAATCAGGCTTTTTGTTCCCTTCCGTTACAGCTTGTGCGGTATAGCGAATTTGATTTTCGTCAAAAATCGCAGAAAGATGATGTTCCAAACTTTTGCCTGCACGGCTTTTGCGCCTGTTCAAAACTTGGTTGGCTATAGATATAAAGTCATCGACAGATTGGAAACCGCGTGAAACAGTCTCCCCATATCGCGCGTGCTCAATAGCCCTGAACAATGTATATTCTTCTTCCGACCATCGGAGTAAAATATCGTCAGGATTCGTGATTGCTTTTCTGTAATTTGCATGCACCTTATTTTGAATCATCCGTGCCGCCGCCGACATATCGTATGAAGAAGGAAAATCGATTGTCAAGCCTGCAATAAATTCTTCTATTGCTTTTCGTTCCTTGACTTCCGGGTTGATGCGATGCAATGAAATCGGTCTGTTGGTTTCCGCTGGCGTCAATCCAAAAGAATCCAAAAATGCTTGAATATCCTCATCCGTATTAAAAATAAAGCCTTGGTAATTGTTTTCAGGCTCCTGCACCAAAACAAAGAGCGCACCCGTATATTCTGGACGCAACGGCGACTTTCCTTTGCCAAAGCGAGTTATACGAAGCTCCTTTTTACTTGCGTACCAAGTAATAGTACAGTTTGTAGTAAAGTCATCCTGCCACTTGATTATACCCTCTTGTTTCAAAATATGGTTCTCTTGCATTCCTTGTTTTGTGAAAAACATAGCACTTGCTGATATTGAAATCAAAATTCCCGATTGATGACCGCCCGTTTCACCGCTGTCATTCGCTGACAAAAATTTGCAAAATGAATTTTCGTTCACTAAAACTGCGTCAATCGCTTTTGTTATCAATTCGTTTGTCATGCCATTATCGCCTCTGGAACGGAATAGGTAATCTTGCCTTTTTGGTAGCGTGTCCGTACATTTCCCTGTGCCACAGATTCAGAAAAGGCGGTTTGTCTATCCAATTCTGCTACTGTTTCGACAACAAGTTTAGCCACATTGCTCATAAGCGGAACCACCACCGAATTGCCAAATTGCCGATAGGCCTGCGTATCAGATACGGGAATTTTGAAACTGTCAGGAAATCCTTGAAGCCGCGCGCACTCCCTTGGCGTTAAGCGTCTTGGATTTTTCCCGTCTTGGGCAATCAGTATTTCCGAGCCATCCTTGTAATAGCGTGCAGAGAGTGTCCTTGCAATTCCGTCCGGCTCGGCAATTCCATAGCCAAAGCCATGCCCCGCAGCCTTGTGTTTTTTTGCATAGCCTTGAAGATAATTCCACAGTTTATCAGAAAGAGTGTACTTATCATCCACATTCTTTTCCAAAATATCGCGCATAATAGGCTTACAAGAAATTGGCGCAAGGTCGAATCCGAATGTTGCCGTGTCCCCATAGCGTTTGCGATCAAAGCCTACAATCAAAATACGCTCCCTGTGTTGTGGGACGTAGTTTTGTCCATCCAATACTTTATTAAAAATACTATAATCGAGTTCGTCCAAGGCTTCCGTGATAATCCTAAAAGTCTTGCCCCGGTCATGGCTGCAAAGATTTTTAACATTTTCCAACATAAAGGCTTTCGGGCGTTTTTCCTTCAAGATACGGCAAATATCAAAGAACAATGTGCCCTGCGTCTTGTCCTCAAATCCTGTCGAGCGTCCGAGACTGTTCTTTTTGGAGACGCCCGCAATTGAAAAAGGCTGACATGGAAATCCCGCAACAAGAATATCATGGTCGGGAATAGAAGTCGCATTGACTTTAGTAATGTCTCCATCCGGCTCTTCATTGAAATTGGCGAAATATGTCTGTCGGCTGTATTTATTCCATTCGCTGGAGTAAACACAACGTCCCCCCGCCTGTTCATAAGCGATTCGCATTCCGCCGATTCCCGCAAACAAATCAATAAAAGTGAAACTATTATCCTTTGAAGCATCTTCTTGGCGTTGCTGTTTTAGAAACTGAATGACTGCCGTCGAAACAAAATCCTGCATGGAGGAATTGTTTTTCACGGTGTATTCGGCTGCTGCTTCGTATACTTTATCATTTAGTCTTATATGCAAATGCTTGGTCATGATGTTCCTCCTGCTCATAGTTTGAACTTTATTTGAGCCAATTATATCAGATGTTTGTTCGGTTTTCAATATGAACGGGAATTTTTTGGTATAAGTTTATTCCCTAAATAGTAAAAACGCCAAACTGTCTGCTTTGCGCCGTTGGAAAGGACAACAACGCGAAGCGCATTTACAAGCAAGCCGAATATCCAAGGAATGTTTGTGTTTATGAGTATTATGAAAAAGTTGCAACGAAGTCGAGGAAGCGGCGCAGACAATCCTTGACGCTGACCGTTGGAGCGCTATCAAGAATTGGCGGCAAAAAGTTGAGGCAAAATTATCTTGCCGTTGTGAGGAAAGCCCCCGCATTTCCAAACGGAAACGCGGGGGCTTTTATGCGAACAAGTATTCTCTTTTTGTGGGGATTGTGATATAATGGCTGTTGAGAGGCAGAAGATGTACGTCGGTTTTCTCCCGTGAGGGAGGTGATGCCCATGA
>CAMZFJ010000439.1 GCA_947306025.1 uncultured Fibrobacter sp. | reverse complement strand
AGTTCATCTAGTTCTTTGAACGGTCCTTATGGCTATCTTGAAGATCTTGAGCCATGCCCTAATGATGATTTTATGAGAATTGAGGGCATTGATAATTCGGTGTTGTATGAATCTTATCTATGGACAGAATCAAAAAAATTGAAGTTACCACGTTATACGTTAAAGCCAGGAATTTTTGGAGAAATAAAGATTGATGCATATTGCATTCCGATGGATGAAGGTGGTAAAGATCGTTTTGGAGTGATTACAAATATTCCGTATGTTCATTTTATACATTCTCCTTATGCGTTTTGCTCTGATTGGTATGGTGGTAGTATTAGCAATGTCGTAAATATTCAAAGCTTTTATGTTTGCAAAGGTGTTGCATATCAAGAACTTTATTCTAGAAATGTGGTTCAAGATATTCAAGGCTGTCGTATGTTAAGAGAAAAGGAAGGGGTTCGCTTTGGCATTGAAATAACGGAAAATATGGCAAAATATGATACTGATTTGCAAGTATCAGATACGGGTCTTGAATATGATGCTGATTTGTTTCCAAGTAATTTTAGCCTTCAACAATTGGTCAATGATTCTAGAGTAGTGAAAGGTTTTGAATATTGTAAAGAACGTGTTAGGCAGATGCGTGGTTATAAGTTGTCGTCGAGTTCTTATAGGCGGTCAAGCAGTTCTAGTGAGGAAAAATCGTCCTCTTCGCAGGCAGAATCTTCTAGTTCTGAAAAAGAGGAAATGGCGTCATCGTCATCGACTCAAATCAACTCCAGTAGCTCAAAGACAACCGAAGTTTCTTCGTCATCAACGGAAATGAAGTCGAGCAGTTCTGTTAATAGTGAACGGTCTTCTTCTTCGAAATTTGTTGAATCGAGTAGTTCAAAACACATGTCTTCGTCAAGTGAAGGTAATGCGTTTGTTGCTGGTGCCGATCAAGAATATACTCCCGGAAAAATATATAGTAGTGGATTACTCAATATGGAACCAGGAAAATGTTATTCGCTGAATCCGGAGCGAGGAACTCAGTATGGCTGGATTTGTACTAATGCACAAGACAAATGGTGGTGGCATGAGGTCCCTTGTGATGGAAGTGCGCCTGCTAAAAAGGTCACTTCTGCAGGATGTATCGAGAATAAGCGTGGTTCAAATGCTGTTTATCGACCTGAAGATTGCTTCTATAGCGGCTTAGACAATATGGAACCGGGAAAGTGTTATTCGCTGAATCCAGAGCGAGGAACTCAACGCGGTTGGATTAGTACAAATGCACAAGACTCTTGGTGGTGGATTGAAACGCCTTGCGAAAAAAATGGCAAGGGGTTATACAAAAGGGTTTCTGGTCATGTCGGTGGCGAAAGTGATGCTGTTTTAGAATCTTCTCAAACAACGCGGGCTTATTATAATGTTCTTGGTCGCAAAATGGGCAGGAATAAAGCTTTTGGGGTAAAACAGCCGGTTTACATTAAAAAAATCGAAAGTAGGGATAATAGGAATTAGTTGCATCTAGGTAAAAAGGTTATCCTAGAGCGAAATGAGAGGATTTGGTTAAACTGCTAAAAAGCAAAGGCTCCGCGATGCGGAGCCTTATTTTGTTACAAGTATAATCCAACAGAAAGGCCCGAAGGGCCCCTGTCTACTTCTTACTACCTACTTCACCAGTGCTTCGGTGTCGAGGGCGATAAGCAATTCTTCGTTTGTTGCAACGACGATAGCCTTCGGCGTGCCATCCTTCGTGATGAGGTGGTTGGATTCCTTGCCGCTCTTGAGGTTGCGTTCTTCATCAACTTGATAACCGAGGAGCTTTAAGTTGTCCAAAGCTTGCTTGCGGACGTAGAAGCTGTTTTCGCCAATGCCGCCCGTGAAGACGATAGCGTCGATGCGCGGGAGAGCCATGGCAAGACCACCGATTTCACGAGTGAGGCGGTAGCAGAAAACGTCGAGAGCGATTTGGGCGCGCTTGTTGCCTTCGCTTGCAGCCTGCGTGAGTGTGCGCATGTCGTTCGAGAGGCCGGAGAGGCCGAGCAAGCCGGATTCCTTGTTCACCAGGTGATCGAGCTTGTCGATGGTGCCGTATTCTTCGCCGTACTTCTTTGCGATGTAGAAGAGGATGGCCGGGTCGAGGCTGCCGGAGCGCGTGCCCATGATAAGGCCTTCGAGCGGTGTGAAGCCCATCGTGGTATCGACGCACTGGCCGTTCAAAATGGCTGAGCAGCTGGAGCCGTTGCCGAGGTGAGCCGTGATGAGGCAGGTTTCTTCGGGCTTGGTGCCGAGAACCTTGCAAGCTTCGGCAGTCACAAAGCGGTGGCTTGTGCCGTGGGCGCCGTAACGACGGATGCCGTCTTTTTCGTAGAACTTGTACGGGATGCCGTAGAGGTAAGCCTTCTGCGGCATGGTCTGGTGGAATGCCGTATCGAACACGGCGACCTGCGGAAGACCCGGGAAGAACTTGGTGGCGCATTCCATGCCGGTTGCGTGTGCGGGTTCGTGGAGCGGAGCAAAGAGCGTGATGCTGCGGATGTAGTCGATGACTTCCTGCGAGACCTTTTCGCTCTTGATGTACTTGCCGCCATGCACGACGCGGTGGCCGATAGCTTCGATTGTAGCAGT
>CAMZFJ010000438.1 GCA_947306025.1 uncultured Fibrobacter sp. | reverse complement strand
TCACTCCTTAAAAGGTATGTTCTCAAAATATATAAGAAAAAGCAAAAATGCAACCGCATTTTTGCTTGAAAGGAAAAAATATGTTTGCGAGTGGCTTTTAGAGGGCTTTAACCTATTTTTTCCACCGTTGCGCCAAAGCTGAATGTCTTGGATTCGCCTGGTTTAATCACGATTAAGTCTCTGTGATGGTTTAAAGTATCGGGTTCTGCGGTCATTGGTTCGATGGCGATGCTCATGCGGTCAGGTGGTGTGTAAATTTGGATGGCGTTATATTGTTCTTGCCCTGCTTTTTGCCAAATGAGTAGCTTTTGGGTGCCGCTTTGGAGCTTTGTAATGGCTAAAATGTTCTCAAAATTTTGCTTATTTTTGAGAACGAGCGGGTCTTCGCCCTGACTCAAGCAGAAACAGTCGTTGATAAACTCGTCTTTGATGAGGCGGCCACCCACGAAACGGGTATCCGGCTTAAATTCTCCCGTCGGGATGTCGGCCTTGTCGAGGAGGGCGAGGTTTGTTTCGGGGAGTGTCATGGTGAGATTGTCGATTTTCTCGCCAAGCGTGTAATAGGGGTGCCAACCTTCGGAATAGGGAAGGTCATTTGCACCGATGTTCGTGACGGTTGATTCCACGGTGTAACTTTCGCCGGTAAACGTAATCTTGTTGATCGCGCGGAAGGGGAACGGGAATCCGGTAAATGCACCCGGCCAGTCGATGGTGAATGTTGCCATGCATTTTTCGCTATCGCTTTCGAAACTCACGAACTTCCATTCTTTGTTCTGCAAGAATCCATGGAGCGCGTGCGGGGCCCAGCTCACGTTGTTCACGAGCTGGTAGTCGTTGCCGTTCCAGTTGAACTTGGCGTAGGCCACGCGTCCCGGGAAGGGGGCGAGTCGGCAGCCGGCGTTTGTGTCGGGGCCCATTTTGTAAATGTCGTCGCCTTCGCGGTAGCCGAAAAGGAGGTCGGCGAGTTTACCGCTCTTGCTGTCGGGAATGCGCCAGGCGTTCAGACCTGCGCCGTATCCGCTTAAAATTTCAAATTCAGCGCCGTCGTCGCGCTGTAAAACATAACACTCGACGGTACCGATGGGGCGGGAAATAAGTTTGAAGTTGCTCATGGTATAGTTATTAGTTAATAGTTATTAGTTACTAGAGAATTTAGTAATAAGACGAAAGAACGCTCGTGGGCTCGCTATAGGCGAGAGTGTGTTTAAACTGTCACTTTTTTCTGGATTTTGAATTTTTGCCATTTTTTTACGTCAAAATGATGGAAAAATTCTGTTTTTTTACGTAAAATTTTATACAAACTAATTGATTTTGCGCGAAAATGTCGCGTTTTGATGTCGCCGGGCTGTTTTTTCCTTTAAAAAATTATTTAATTTCGTCTGTTTTTGAAGGATTTGTCTCCAAAATCCTGAAAACTTCGTGAAAAATTACAGACAACGTTAAAATTTTACGTCAATTTTGGGGACTTTACCCTGTTTTTTACGTAAATTTTGCCATTTTTTCAATTTCATCCTTTTTGATGAGCTCTCGTTCCCTTTCCGAACTACTTATCGCAACTTGTTGCTGATTACTGACTGCTGTCTACTGCGGCGGAGCCGCGATTATAAACCAGCTACTGTCTACTGTCTACTTCCAACTGCCAGCTGAAAAAAGCTATCTTTCCCTTCATGGATTCCCAAACGATTGTTGCCCCGATGACGCCTGCGGGCGTGAGTGCCGTAGCCGCCATTCGTGTTAGCGGTTCCCGCGTGCGTGAGGTCGTGCGCCTGCTTTTTGGCGAGGCTGCTTTAAAAAATCTGAAAGCCCGCGAAGCGAAATTGGCGACTGCTAGGGATTACCGCACGATGGCGGGTGATGACCGTGCCACGGCGCAAGTCATCGATAGCCTCTTGTACATCTTTTTTGAAGGCCCGAATTCTTACACGGGCGAAGATGTTCTGGAACTCTACCCGCATGGCAATCCGATTATCGTGCGCGAACTGATTCAAGTCATCAAGAGTGTCGAAGGCGTGCGCCTTGCCGAACCCGGCGAGTACACGCGTCGTGCGTTTTTGAATGGCCGAATGGACTTGGTGCAAGCGGAATCCGTTGCCGATGTGATCCACAGCGCCAATCGCGATGAACTCAAGAACGCCCATCGTTTGCTCGGCGGTGCGCTTTCGAAAAAAGTCAAGACGCTTACGGAACAGGTCATGGATATTTCGGCGCGTCTCGAATTGGATGTCGATTTTGCCGAAGAAGAGGCCGACCCGGATTACGCCACTTGGGGCACAAAGATTGAAGCGATTCGCGAAAGCGTGGAATCTATTTTGAAAAGTTTCAAGGGCAAGGCGGCGGTGAGTCGCTTGCCGCTAGCAGTGCTGTATGGTGCTCCGAATGCCGGCAAGTCAAGCCTTGTAAACGCGCTTCTTGGCGAAGACCGCATTCTCGTAAGCGACATTCCGGGCACAACCCGTGACTTTGTCGAAGTTCGTTTGTTCTTGGATGGCGGCGAAATTCGCTTGGTGGATACTGCGGGCATCGCAGACAAGGCTGCCGATGCGCTCGATGCGCTTAGCATGGAAAAAAGCCGTGAAATCCTCGCCGAAGCGGACATGA
>CAMZFJ010000437.1 GCA_947306025.1 uncultured Fibrobacter sp. | reverse complement strand
GCTTGCGATTTCCATGGTCCGTGGGAATACTATCCTGAAGAACGTGATATCTATACCGGCATTTATACGTACGGTTACATTGTTGCGGGCGAAAGGCCGGAAGTCTGTTTTTCGAAAGTCTATGAACTTGATGAAACGACGGCAGAAAACTTTGCATTTTACAAAAACGCCAAGGTGACTATGAAAGGCCGCTTTGGAGGCGAATTTGGTAAAGGTGAAGAACGAACAATTTCGCTTACCCCATATACCAACAATCCGGGATGTTTTTATTCGCCTAACTCTGGGTATTTG
Source organism: uncultured Fibrobacter sp. (assembly GCA_947306025.1). Next base: position 2,308 of record CAMZFJ010000437.1, on the reverse strand, counting down.
GTTAGCGATTCTGGTGTTGGTTCTTATTATTCAGTTAGTTATTCCTTTGGCGGTGTGCAAAAATTTGCTTTTACGGGCGTCGAAGGCGAAACATACACGCTCGAAGCAACGTTTGAATGGGATAGTGCTGGCTATAATGTAAAATCGACATATAGGGCCCAAGCGACAATTCCAAACCCTGTGAAGGTCAAGGGTTTCAATATCCCCAAGCAAGACGGAAGTTTTGAATGGGTGGAGTATAACGATGGTAAAGTGGTAGAAATGGATTTCTTGGAATACCCGATGGATATGGAATTTGTAAGAGCTGCTTTAGACTATGACCATTCTGCTCGTGGTGTTTTATCCATAATGAATTACGGTTCCAAGAACGGAGAGGCTACGAATACAACCGTCAATAAAATGTTTGAAGGTTTTACCTCTGAAGACGAAGATGGCTACCGCGGAATTGCGATGCACGATCCTTTGGAAACGCAGCAGAACCTTGGATATGCTGCAAATTACATAGTGGGTGGTATTAAAAATTTGGATACTCTTCACTTGACGAATATGATGCTTCCGATAGGCGAATTTTCTATAGATCTCTATTCTACGGATGAACACTATATTGATTATGTGAATAAGGTAAAACAGTCTGTTTCGGATTCCCGCGTTGTACCTGAATCAAATATCGAAAATGGCATGGGTGTATTTACAGGGATGGCTCATACCAGGGTGTATATGAAGGTTAATTCTGAAAATTGGGTGAATATGGAACGCATTGCAAATAGACATTGTAAAAATGAAGATGGTGATAATTCAAAGGGCTGGGATTCAAAAGGATGTAGACTTTATTTGGATGTTTATTGTGCTGGGGACGGCCCTTCGAGCGATTTGGAATTTGCAAATGATAATGCGTATAAGAGTTACAGTGGATACCGTAAGGATGATGAAACGTGTTATCCATCTCTAGTAAAAACGGCGATGATGCAGGCAAACGAAGACGGATGGGGTGTCGAAAAATGGAGCGAGTATTTGCCGGATTCTATCAGTGCTGAGAAAAAATCGATGGCTTATGCCGATGGGCTAAAACGCTATTGCGTTGCTAGCAATTTTAAAGACAACGATATTGCGAATTGTTCCAATTTAAAATCAAGATGCTTGGATAGCTTGTCTAAAAATGAATGTAACTCCTATCTGTGGCTGTGGTGCTCTGATCGCAATTGGAATTACAAGAAGTATCCGCAATGTGGGCCTGCTATGGTGAGCCGCTATGTTGTGGACGATTTAAAATCGACTATTTGGGAAAAAGAAGTTAAAAAATGGTGCGAAGATCCTTGCAATGAAGAATATGCTGTTTGCAAAGATTTAGGCTACAAGCATGAAGGTGATAAAGAATGTTTGCGGTCGATAGATATTGAAATTTATCAAACAGGAGTTGATGGTCATGTTGTATTTTAAAATGGTTTATTTGAAAGAAAATTAAATTTTCAATTTTGTGGTGACAAATTTTAATAGCTTAGGTGTTACATAGGTGAATATGAAAAAGAAACTTGTTATTATTTTGATGTCAGCCTTTTTGGCGGTGAATGCTTTTGCGGATTACGAGTCCGAAATTCGCGACTTGAAGATGCAAAAGGAAAAGCTGAATTCCGAGATTCAAACGCTGAATGCAAAAATTTCAGCGACGGATTCGATGCTCCGTGCCGACGTTTCGCGCCATAAGGTGCTTGAACAGCGCTATAAGGCGGATTCGGAACGCCGTCGTGCCGAAATCGATACTTTGAATTCGAAAATACGCAAGGCCGCAGCAAGTCTCCAGCAAGAGCGCAACAAGCAGGCTCGTGCAAAAAATCGCAGTGAAAATGTGTCGGCTAAGCGTCGCGCCTTGCGTTTGGAACTTGCAAAAATCAGCAAAAAGCTTGAATTGCAAATTGCACAGACGCTCCCGTGGGAACGCGAAAGCAGGTTAGATCGTGCCAAGTCGCTCACCCGCGAAATCGAAAGCGGCAACGCCTCCGAAGAAGAAGCTTTTTCTCGCCTCAAGTCCTTGCTGAATGAAGAAATCAAGTTCGGTGACGAAGTCGCGATTGTCAATAGCCCGCTTACTCGCAAGGATGGCGAAATCGTGAATGCTACAATTCTTCGCATTGGTAACCAGTGGATGGTTTATGTCGATGAAAATGGTGCACAGTATGGCCGCCTCGAACGCAAGATTGAAAATGGTAATGTTGTGTACGAATGGAACGAAAATTTGAATCTGGAGGAACGCGCTGCAGTAAAGCTCGCCATTGATGTGAAGCAGGCGAAAAAGCCGCCTCAGATTGTGAAT
>CAMZFJ010000436.1 GCA_947306025.1 uncultured Fibrobacter sp. | reverse complement strand
TTTTTCTACATTCACAAACATGGATATTAATGAATGGCGCATTCGCATTGATGAACTGAACGATGAACTGATGACAATCCTCAACAAGAGGGCTACATACGCTGCTGAGATTGGAAAAATCAAGAAGCAGAAGGGCTTGCCCGTGTTTGACGAAAGTCGCGAAACGGCGGTCTTGAATCTGGTTGCCGAAAAAGCAAAAAAGGCGGGGGGCCCGCTTTCTGAAGAATCGTTCAGAAACATTTTCCGTGTCATCATGGAAGAAACTCGCAAGGTGGAAGAATAATGGTTGGCCGCATTACTATGGTGGGTTTTGGCTTGCTTGCAAGTTCGATTGCCGCAGCCATCAAACAGGCAAAACTTCCGACGGTCATTCGTGCGGTGAGTTCGCCTTCGACGCTCAAGCGTGCTCGTGAGCTTGAACTTGCCGATGAATTTTTCGAATACGATGAAACTGAAAAGTGGGCGAAGGATAGCGACCTGATTTTGCTTTGCGCTCCGATTATCCACATTCTAAAGATGATTGATGCGTTGGGGCGTGTTTCGTGGGCTGGCTCTAATGGCTCTGCGAGTCGTGAAATCTTGGTGAGCGATATCGGCTCGACGAAGGTTGAAATTTGCAAGGCGGGGATGCGCTTGCCGCGTCCGTTCCGTTTTGTCGGTAGCCACCCGATGGCGGGTTCCGAGAAACGTACTTGCGAGTACAACGATCCTGCGATTTTTGAAAATGCATATTGGTTTGTTTGTCCGCCTGAAGGTACGGAACAATCTGTTTATGCGCCGCTGATGGCGTTGATTCATTTTGTGGGCGCAAATCCGGTGGTGTTCCCGCCGGATCATCACGACCGCACGATGGCGTGGGTGAGTCATATGCCGCAGATGCTGAGTTCGACGCTGGCTGGCAACTTGCCGGAGCGTTTGCTTTCGCACAATTACCAGCATTTTGCAGGTCGCGCTTTTCGCGATATGACGCGCATTGCCGCTTCGGGCTGGGGAATGTGGCACGACATTGCCGTTACCAATCGCGACGAGACGACGCGTGCGCTTTGCGAAGTGCGTGAAGGGCTGACCAAGACAATCATGGCGATGAAGGGCCTAAACGTCGTGAAGGACGGTAAGCCTGCTTCTGGCAATTTTGAAAATGACGAGGATAGCGTGATTGCGGATAATTCGCAGGCGCTTGCCGATATTTTCAAGGCGGGTAACGATGGCCGTGCGAGCTTGTTTGCTCCGGGCCGCAATAACACGAACTCGTTCTACGAAATTACAGTGCAACTCAAGGACAAACCGGGCGCACTGTTGAGCGTGATGCAGCCGCTGGCCGAAGAAGGCATTAACATTCGCGATATCGAACTCATGAAGGTTCGCGAAAACGTGGCGGGAACGCTCTTGCTTGCGTTCAAGACCGAAGAAGAGGCCGCGCGCGCTGTAAAGACTTTGCAATACTTGGAATACGAAGTTAAAGAAAGACGTTAATTAGTTAATAAGGAATTTAGGGAAAAGACGATGGAATTCTTGATGAACCCCGACCGAGAACGGATGAATTTGACATTGGTGATGGCGCTCCTTGTGAATGGCCGCACGGTGCTAGAAGATTTCGCGTGGGCGAGTGGCAGTGAACGCTACGCCGAGGCTCTTAAGGAATTTGGGTTGTCTTACGAATTGCAAGGGCACCAGCTGGTGCTCAACGGCAAGGGTTTTCAGTATCCTGTGCCGACAATGCTCCCGTTCAAGTTTAACGAAGCGGATAACGTGATGCTTTGGACGCTGGCGAGCAAGGACGATGAACAACTTTATACGTTTGCGGCTGAAGTCGATGACGCCGGAATTGCCCGCGTGAACACGGCTAAGGAAACTCTCCAGAAGTATTTCAAGATTAAGGTTCAAAAGGATGAACCTGCAAAGTTTGTCTTTAACTTTTTGCGTGATGAATTGAACGTCAAAAAGGATTCGCTCGGGAACGTTTCTTATGCGATGCGCAATAGACTTTTGCTCCGTGCGCTGATTCGCAATGAATATTTGAACTTTGAAGAAAAGTCGACGGTGCATGACCAATGGACCAAGATGCTCATTTACTTTGGTGCTGCGGTAAAGTACGAAGGCCGCGGCATGGAACAGTTGAGCGAATTCGAACGCCGCTTGATGATTGCACAGGGCAAGAAGATTGAACGTACGCAGTTCACGGAACTTTCGGAAACGAAGGTGATTACGGCGCGTGAATATTATGTGCCGGGCGATACGACCGAAGCGACTGCGTTTGCGGTTCTTGCGACTGTCGGTAATATGCCGAAGGACAACGTCATCAAGCTCCAGAATGTGGACTTGAACAGCAGCCGTGCGGGTGCTCTCACGTGCCTCAAGCGCATGGGTGCGAATGTCGAAACGGTGAGCCGTCGTGAAAAGTACGGCGATGTTTTTGGCGATGTCGAAATCAAGCCGCTTGCATCGGGAAAGCGTTTGCAAGGTCGCCGCTTTAGCGAAGACGTGATTGCAACGGGGCTGGAAGAATACCCGCTGTTGGCGGTGGCGGCTTGCTACGCCGAAGGCGAAACGATTTTGCGCGTGCCTAAAGAAGTGCGTGTTGAAATGCGCCCGAAGAACGAAGCGTTGGC
>CAMZFJ010000435.1 GCA_947306025.1 uncultured Fibrobacter sp. | reverse complement strand
CAAGTGGCGCAAGCGAGTTCGTCTGCTTGCATGTGTATGGTCGGGTCTCCGTAGAGTTCAGCGGTGTAACCCGAGATGAGCGATTCCGAGAACGGCCACGGCTGGCTGCCAAAGTACTTGATGTTCTTGACGCGAATGCCTGCTTCTTCCATAGCTTCGCGCTTAACAGCCTGCTCCAGCGATTCGCCGATTTCTACGAATCCCGAAATGAGGAACAAGCGTGTCTTGTCGGGATTGTCCAAATTGCGGGCCATCAAAAGCTCGTTGCCATTGCGGATGGCGACAATCACGACGGGCGAAATCTTGGGGTAAACGGTATTCTTGCAGGCGGGGCAGACCATGGCGCGCTCTTTGGTGCTTCGCTTCATCATGCATCCGCATTTGCCACAGAATTTGTTCAAACTTTCCCACTTGGCGATGTGTGCTGCCGTCGCGCCGCCGAGGCGTTCCAAGTGATTCGTGAGCGTGCGGAAGGTGCGGTTGCCGCGGAACTCGTAACCTTCAGGAGCTTCCGGCAAATTTGTGTTGCACAAGAAGTATGCCGCATCGTCGATGCTAATCAAGTAATGGCATTCACATTGCGGAAAATCGCTCACTCGCGGGATTTCGTAGTTGTCGCCGTTTTTCTTAAAGAGCGTCTGTTCGCCATTGTGAATAATCAAGTAGTCGGTCGGCTTAGGGTCAATCGTCTTAAATTCGTTATCTAACTTGTGCGGTGTAATTTCGTGAATCATAAACTAGTCGTTAGTTATTAGTTGTTTGTTGTTAGTCTTTGCGGAATCTTGCGTTGCCTGCACAGAACGTTGTCGAAGTGAACTGTGTCGAAGCATAATCCGCCATCTACTTCTTCTTGAAAAACTTTTTGGCGGTTGAGACGCCCACGAATGAAAAGAGAATTCGTCCAATCATCTGAATAGCGCTTGTGACTTGCGGGTAGATTCTGCGGGCGTTACGGACAATCCACAAAAGCCAAAACAGCGATAAAAACGCATGGCTAAAACGCAATTCCAAGAACTGAATGAATTTGTTCAAAAACTGCTGGCTTTCGCAAGGGAGTTTTTCGTAGAGGTTCGATTTGCGTACAGCTTTTGCCCATTGCAAATTCGTCTGGAGTTTTTTACTCCACGTTTGTTGCCTTCGCCAATGGCGTTGCTTTCGTGAATGCGGTAGTAAATGACCTTGTCCGTAATTGGTGCGTAACCATTTTCGGCGGTGGCGCAAAGCGTAATCCATTGATCGTGAACGGGAACGTCTTGCGGAATCGGGAGCACTGTGTGCAGGAGAGCGGCCTTGAAAGCGACCATGCAGCCGGTCACGTTCGTGTAGCCGGTGAGGAGTGCTTGTTGGCTCAAGTGTTCGACAATGCCCGCTTTTTTACGCCAAGATTTTTCGACAATTTCATCTTCACCATTGATGATTTCGGCGTCGCCAAAAATCATGGAGTTTTCGCCAATCTTTTGACTCATGACTTCGAGTTTGTTCGGAACCCAAATATCGTCTTGGTCAGCGAGAAAAATCAAATCGTCATTACCGAGCAATGTGGCGGCTTTCTCTAACGCTGTCGAAAATGCGGCACGGTGCCCTCTGTTCTTCTCGAATCGCGTGATCTCAAGCGGAAGCTTGCCTTTGTAGCTTTCCAGAATCTCGCAAGTGCTGTCCATGGAGCCGTCATCGACTGCGATAATAACGTCGGCAGGCCTCGTCTGCTGAACGAGCGACTCGAGCATTTCGCTGAGGTATTTTTCGCCGTTATAGGTCGCAAGCGTAATGCAAAGTTTCATGCTCAGCGCCAAAGGATGTGCCACATGCCACGCGAGGTAGGCACGATATGAAATTCTAAAGTAAAGGCTGTTCGTGCTCTTGCCGCCAGTGAACGAGACGGTATTTTCGTGACGGCGGTAGAGTTGCAAAACTTCGTCTTGGTAGCCACACTTGAAATGCTTTTGTGCGTAATACGAAACCCACAAATCGTGTGCGACGACTTTCGGCGGGAACGGCATGCAAGCGTCCTTCACCTGCTTGGTAAAGCACATGCAAGCTCCAAGCCAGCAATTGTTGATGATGTTTCGCAAGAGCGATTTTTTCATCGGCCATTTTTCGTCGTAATGGCGTTCCTTGATCACGTTCAAGTTGGCGTCGACGAGCGAGCAGTTGCAAAGAATCGTGTCGTAGCCGCCTTCCGTAAGGAACTTTTCCATCTTGTCGAGTTTGCCCGGCAACCAGACGTCATCCTGGTCGGCAAAGTAAATCAAGTCGCCCGTGGCCTGTCTCATTGCGTTTTCAAAATTGTGCGCAACGCCGTGATTCTCGTTGTGGAAAATCTTGATTCGCGGGTCGTTGTAGTTCTGGACGATTTTCAACGTATCGTCTTTCGATGCGTCGTCAGAAACGATGAGCTCGTCATCTTCTCTAAGTTGCGGAATAATGCTGTCCAGCTGTTCCTTGATGTATTTGGCGCCATTGTAGGTCGCCATGCAAATGCTTCTTCTCATACCTAGAACCAACTATACAAAATTTTGTACATCAAGAACTTTAAGTACGATAATCCGAAATCCTTGTGGAGCAATTTTGCGACTTGGAAGAACTGTTTTTGCCCTGCGCGGGCGATAGCGCGTGCGAAAAAGCCTTTGCTG
>CAMZFJ010000434.1 GCA_947306025.1 uncultured Fibrobacter sp. | reverse complement strand
TCGCCACGGCGGCAAAACGTGTCAGATGTAATTTTTTCATTGTTTTTCATCCTTCTTTTAAATTTCTAACAGAAAATTAGTTTAAAATATTCTTATTTGCAATATAAAACTCATAATTCCGTATACTTTTTGTAAGTTTTATTCTTTCAGCAGCCGTAAATCGGAACAAAAAGTTCCAGTAGCGTAAAATTTTCACGTGAAAAAGCGTTGTAAAACTTTACATCGGAAAAGTACCAAAAACGACCATGAATATTCCAAAATAAACTATTTTAAGGATACAAAACCAAACATCCCATACACCAAAACAACGGCACCTCTCACGAGATGCCGTTGTTTCTTTTTTACATAGTTTTCTTGTTTTATTCGAAATCGTTTTGTACTTTACCTCGCGATGACAACCCATAATACTCAAAAGCCCTCTTGCGAGGGCTTTTTCCATTATGCACTCCGTCATTCCGACAACTTCATCGTCGTTCTGAGCGCAGCGAAGAACCCAGTCAAGTCTTGTTCTACAAACCAGATATAACTGGATCCTTCACGCTTCGCGTTCAGGATGACGATGCTGTACTATCTTCCACCAACGAGAATCTGATCGACCTTGATGGAGGGCTGCCCAACCGTTACAGGCACATGTCCCGACGAAGCGCCACAAACGCCAGCGGCTTGCTCAAAGTCCGAGCCCACCATGCTAATACGCGGCATAATTTCGTGGCCTTTGCCGATTAACGTTGCGCCACGCACCGGTTCGCAAATCTTGCCGTTACGGATAACATATCCTTCATCCACGGCAAAGTTAAACTCGCCCGTTGCCGGATTCACGGAACCGCCAGCCATGCGGGCGGCGTAAAGTCCATTATCCACGCTTGCGACCATAGAATCGAGCGTATCCTTGCCCGGAGCGATAAACGTATTGCGCATGCGGCTTACAGGGGCATACTTGTAGCTTTCGCGGCGGGCACTTCCCGTGCGGGCAATGCCCACTTCCATAGCGCCCACGCGGTCGCTCATGTATGTCTTCAAGATTCCGTTTTCAATCAGCACCGTGCGCTGCGTCGGAGTACCTTCGTCGTCATACTTGAGGCTGCCCCATACGCCATCCATCGTGCCATCGTCAATGGCGGTAAGGCACGGCTGGCCAATAGCTTCGCCAATCTTTCCGCAGAACGGGCTTGCATTACGGCGCACCGATTCCGTTTCGAGCGGGTGTCCGCAAGCTTCGTGGAAAATCACACCGCCAAAACCATTCCCCATCACCACAGGCATCTGGCCGCCAGCGATGTAACCGGCATCAAGCATGCGCAGCACGCGCTCGCCGCATTCTGTGGCCAGCGCTTCCGGAGAATAGTTTGTTAAAAGTTCGTAGCCGCCAAGAGCGCCCGGAGCTTCGTGCGTTGTCAAACGTTCCGTTCCGTCCGTTGCCGTCACGTTCACGTTCACGCGCAAGCGACCGCGCGTCATTTCGAGGTGCAAGCCTTCGCTATTCATAAGCGAAATCGAGGTGCAACTATCCGTCACACTCGCGCCCACTTGCGCAATCTTCGACGAAAGCGCACGAGCCGCCTTGTCTGCACGGAACAAGAAATCTTGCTTCATGGACTGACCCAGCACACGCGGATCTTTGTAGGCAGCAACGTTAAAATCACAAACGCGCTTTTCAGGAGCAAATTCAAAAGGCCTTGCGGCCGAGCCTTCCGCCCCCGCCGCTGCGGCAATGCGCCCGAACGCGAGCGTTTTCACAAGCTTTACCAGCGCCTCTTCGCTGTCGTCGCTCGTAAAGCCGTACAGAACTTCCGTCCCGTACAAAAGGCGAACGCCGATACCGTACTCGGTACCCGCGGTCGCGGTTTCTATCTGGCGGTCCTTCAAGCCGAGGCTTGAACTGCGGGTTTCCTCTTCGAAAATTTCAACAAAGTCAGCCCCGGCATTTTTGCCAGCTTCAAAAATCTTTACGGCAACTTCTGGATTCAACTTATACCTCGCCGTTCATCTTCTTGCGCACAGGGATTCCGGCGGCAAGCATTTCGCTCTTGATTCCCGGCACAGTATAATCGCCAAAATGAACCATCGATGCGACCAGAGCCGCATCGGCACTCGTCTTGCGGAACAAATCTACAATGTGGTCCGGCGTTCCGGCACCACCGCTTGCAATCACGGGCACCTGCACCGCTTTCGCAATCATGTCGGTAATCGTGAGTTCGTAACCGTTCTTAACGCCATCCGTATCGATGGAGTTCAAACAAATTTCGCCCACACCAAGCTCTTCGGCCCGCTTTGCCCACTGCAAAGCATCAATGCCCATCGCCTGGCGACCGCCGCGAATAAACACTTCGTAACCGCTCGGGATCTTGTCCGACACGCCCACGAACTTCGCATCCATGCCAAGCACAATGCACTGGCGTCCAAAAGCCTTTGCACCTTCGGCAATGATTTCCGGGTGCAACACGGCAAGGCTGTTCACGCTCACCTTCTCGGCACCAGCCAAAAGCGCTTCGTGCATATCGTCCAGGTTGCGGATACCACCGCCAACAGCAAACGGAATAAACACGCGCTTTGCAATCTGGCGAATCATTTCCATGTCGCATGGACGATTCTCGGCACTCGCGGTAATATCGTAAAAAACAAGTTCATCGACAC
>CAMZFJ010000433.1 GCA_947306025.1 uncultured Fibrobacter sp. | reverse complement strand
CGAAATCGCAGAAGGTCTTTCGAGCCGACAGGCGCGCAAGGGTCGTTACAAGGTGGGCGAAGGCATTACCGGCCGCGTGGTCGAAACGGGTAAGCCGATTATTATTCCTTCCGTTGCTAAGGACCCGGATTTTTTGGATCGAACGGGCCGCGGCAAGACCGAGGACAAGGCGTTCCTTTGCGTTCCTGTCATCATGGAACATCAGGTGATTGGCGCCTTCAGTGCCGACGTGCAGAACCCGGTCGAAAACGAACTTCCCGAAAAACTCCGCTTGCTAGAAATCATCGCGCAGATGCTGGCGGCAGCAGTAAAGCTTCGTCGCGAGGCCCGCGAAGAGAACGAAATTCTCAAGGCCGAAAACGAACGTATGGCGATGGAGCTCAAGGCGCGATTCCAACCGGATAATATCATCGGAAAAACGCCTGAAATGCAGCAAGTCTACACGCAGATTGACCAGGTGGCCAAGAGCCCGCTTCCGGCACTCATCATAGGCGAGGTGGGGACGGGCAAAGGTCTTGTTGCCGAGGCGATTCATTTCCGCTCCGATCGCAATTTAGGGCCGTTCGTGCGAGTGCATTGCGCGGCCCTCCCGGAGTCCGTATTGGACCGGGAGCTTTTCGGTAGCGAAAAGGGCGCCTTGGTTGGCGTCGTCAACGAGGCGCCGGGCCGCGTAGAACAAGCCGAAGGCGGTACGCTTTTCTTGGATGAAGTTGCGGAACTCACCCCGAACTTGCAGATAAAGTTGTTGCGCCTTTTGCAGCAGGGCGAAATGGAACGCGTGGGCGCCCGCTTCCCCAAGAAGGTGAATGTCCGCGTGATTTGCGCAACGACCAAGAACTTGCAGCAGATGGTCTCTGACGGCACGTTCCGCGAAGACTTGTATTATCAGCTCCACATTGTCCCGATTTACGTTCCGCCTCTTCGCAAGCGCCGTACCGACATTGTGCTTTTAGCGGATTACTTTGTTGAACATTACTGCCGCCTGGTGGGTAAGAACGTGCGCCGTCTTGCGCGCGGAACCATCGAAATGCTCATGAGCTACCCGTGGCCGGGCAATGTGCGCGAACTTGAAAATGCGATTGAACGTGCGGTTCTCTTGACCGAAGAAGATGTTATTTACCCGCATCACTTCCCGCCGACGATCCAGACGGACGAAACGAGCGGAACTCCCGTGAGCGGAAACCTCAAGCTGATGGTGGAAGCGTACGAACGCGACATCATTTGCGATGCCCTCAAGAGTAGCAAGGGCAAGATGGCGGCTGCCGCCCGTAGCCTTTCGACCACCCCGCGCATCCTCACTTACAAAATCAAGCAACTCGGCATAGATTTAACCGCGTTTAGTAAGTAGCTTGTTTCTATCTGTACTTGATTTGTTTCAAAAATGAACATCTGAATTAAATTTTTTTATTTGATAAATAAAAGCGTCGGCCAAGGTAATTTCTTCGCAGTAGCGTGCAAAACGAGAGTCGCGAACGACTACTTGTAGGCGTTCATGACCGAGTGAAGCCGCTGACGCCGCAGGCGTCAACTCCGAGCTGGGGCCCCGCCCGCATAAAGTTCATTCTTGAGTAAAAATAGGCATTGGAAGAAATTCTAATTTGCCTATATTTTACCTCATGGAACTCACTCAGCTCAAATACTTTTTGGAGGTGGCGCGCACGGAGCATGTGACGCAAAGTGCAAAGAACCTCTGCATTGTGCAGCCGGCACTCACGCAAGCAATCCACAAGCTCGAAGACGAACTCGGCGTTTTGCTGTTCAAGAATGCTGGGCGTAACATTAAACTCACCGATAGCGGAAAGTTCTTTTACGAAAAGTTGCTGCCACTCTATGAAAACATGATGGCACTCCCGGAACTTTTAAAAGAGACTGCGGACAAGCAGAACAACAATGTCAAGTTGAATGTCCTTGCCGCCTCGACGCTCATCACGAACGCTGTTATTGAGTATAAACAAAGTAATTCAGATATCAACGTTGATATTGTGCAGAACGAAGAAACGAGTGTCTTTGATATCTGCGTGCGCACTTACGCCATTTACAGGCCGGAACTCGACAATACAGAAAGCGATGAGACTTTTGTCCATTCCGAAAAAATTTATTTGGCGGTTCCGAATACAGCGCAATACAAAAAGATGGATTCCATCTCGCTGTTCGATTTGAAAGAAGAAAAATTTATACGCCTTTACGGTTCAAAACAGTACCGCACGATTTGTAACGAACTCTGCGATAGCATTGGATTCCATACAAATGTGACTTTTGAAAGTGATAATACCGCCGTTGTTAAAGAGGCCATTGCTGCGGGTATTGGGGTTGGCTTCTGGCCTGAACTTTCGTGGGGCAAAATGGACCATAAACGCGTCCGTCTTCTTGAAATTACCGATACGGATTTTAAGCGCGATATCGTAATTTCGCTCCGTCGTAACAAGCAGGACAATTCCAAAACAGAACAGTTCTACGACTTTTTGACGAAGTATATTTTGCAACGCCAACAGAACAAGCACAAGTAGAATCGCGTTGTTTCATCCCGTCATGTTCGCGTAGGCGAACATCTATAGCTCTGATCTTTGTAAACGAAAAAGCCTTCACGATTAACGTGAAGGCCTTTCTATAAAAGTACGATTCGATTAGTTGAAAGTAAGCGAT
>CAMZFJ010000432.1 GCA_947306025.1 uncultured Fibrobacter sp. | reverse complement strand
TGCACTCCCTCGCCCCCCGCGACATCGTCGCTCGCGCCATCCACAGCGAAATGCAGCGTCTCGGCAAGGACCACATGTACATCGACCTCTCTGGCCGTACCCCGAAAGATATCAAGAGCCACTTCCCACACATTTATTCTAAGTGCATGGACGCAGGCATCGACATCACCAAGGAATGGATCCCGGTCGTTCCGGCAGCCCACTACATGTGCGGTGGCGTTCTCGTCGATACTTGGTCCCGCACCGAAATCAAGGGACTTTATGCCTGCGGCGAAGTTGCAGCAACGGGCGTTCATGGCGCAAACCGCCTCGCCTCCAACTCGCTTTTGGAAAGCGTCGTGTTTGCCATCCGCGCCGTCGATGACATCGAAAAGAGCGGCATCGTTAAGGACAAGATAAACACGAGCAAGTCTACAAAGAAGGAAACGATCAGCTTTGCAAAGGCCGCCTACTGGAAGAAACGCAAGAAGATGCTCCAGGACATGATGTGGACGCACTGCGGTATCGTGCGCACAACGGCGGGCCTCAACCAAGGTCTCAAGGTCATCGAAGAACTCCAGAAAGACGTAGACACGGCCATTAAGAACAAAGAAACAGAAAACTTACACTTCCTTGAATTCCTCAATGCATTGCAGGTCTCCAAGATGATCCTCATTGCAGCTCTCCGTCGCAAGGAATCTCGCGGTCTTCATTACATCCTTGATTACCCCAATCAGGACCCGAAGACAAAGCACCAGAGCATCTACTTGAGCGACAAGAAATAAATCTTTTTTCTATATAGGGACGCATGGAAGAAGTCAAGGCAACACAATCGAGGAAAAAAGTTAAGGACCAACTCCCGTCAAAAATTGGCGGATATAAACCCATCCAAGCCCTAAACAGCGGGGCCATGGGTAGTTTGTGGCTTTGCAGGGACCCTTCGCTCGACCGCCTCGTCGTTGCCAAAAGACTCCATTCGAACTTGAACCAGCAAGAGATTTACATCAAGCGGTTCTTGCAAGAAGGGAGCATTCTCGCCCATTTGAACCATCCGAGCATCATCCAGCCGTACGCCCTCTGGAAAGACAGCGACGGCAATTACACGATGTCCATGGAATACGTACAAGGTTCGAGCCTCAAGGATTTGCTCTTGAGGAACAAGCGACCGCCTATTTGGGTCGTCGAGACCATCTTGTACGAACTCTTGAGCGCTTTGAGCCACGCCCACAGAAACGGAGTCACGCACCGCGATTTAAAACCCGCCAACATGATGATCGACAAGGACGGACGTGTTCGCCTCTTGGACTTCGGTATCGCGCACACGGATACTCCGCTTGAAATCGGCAAGGAACTCACGCAAACAGGATGCATCATCGGCACTGCCGCCTACATGAGCCCCGAACAAATCATGGGCGAAAAAGTCAATTACGCCAGCGACCTCTATAGCGTTGGCATCATCGCAAGCGAAATGCTCATTGGCGAGAATCTTTTCCGCGGCAAGGACTTCGAAGAGACGCGCGAAAACATCCTCAAGATGAAATTCAAGCTCGAAGTTTTCCCGGACGATGTCCCCAAGCCACTCCGCAAATTCGTGTTGAAGCTCCTCAACAAGCGAGCAAGCAAACGCCCGTCCTCGGCCTGCGATGCAGCCAACGAACTTGCCGACATCATGAAAGAATACCCGCGCGACATGACGCCATACATCGCCGAGTGGGCAGATACGGTAAACGAAGACCAACCCATCGAAACAGTCATGTCTCCGAAGCCGCAAAAAACTACATTTAAGTATGGAATAGGATTTATACTTGGAGTGAGTGTTGCGACGGCAGCTTTTATTGCCATCCAGCTTGCGACTTAGAGGATTAGTCCAATGAATTGGATAGACATTACTTGCAGCGCTTGTCTGCTTGTTTTTGGCGCCCTCGGATTATGGCGCGGACTACTCGGAAGCGTATTTAGATTTTGCGCTTGGGTCTCTGCAATTTTCGGCGCTTACTTTGCACAAAGTCTTTTCGGTGACTTTTTTGTAAGGAATTTCGCGTTTGGCGATTTTGCATCACACCTCATCTGCACATGCATCGGCTTTTTGGTTCCGTTCTTGCTGTTCACGTTTATCGGGCACTTAGTCGGAGATTCCATCAAGAATACGATTGTCGGGAAAACAAACCGCATTCTTGGGCTTTTGTTCGGACTCATCAAGGCCGTACTCATCTGCTTTGTTTTGCTCACTATTTTGCACTTGCTCCCCGTCGAAGGGAACCTCAAGAACATGAGGAACGATGCCATTTCTTACAGCATCTACAAGTCTTCACTCGAAACGATGGGATACTCCTCTGACGAAGTGAACCTCCGCAAGATGGCAAAAGAAAAAGCAAGCGAGCTCACAAAGACAATTACAGACAAAGCAAAAGGTTCTACAGAACAAACTGCGGACAGCGCAAAGGCAGCCGTCAAAAACGCAGCAGACAGCCTTTCAAACAAAGTTAGCGAGACTGCCGAAAGAGCAAAAGACGCCGCCATCGCCGCCAAGGAAGCCGCAGTAAAAACCTTTAACGAAGGCAAGTCCAGCGCATCCAAGGATTCAAGCAGTTCTCAGAACAAGACTTCTTCGGGCTTAAGTGTCAAAAGGATACCTAAAAAAGGGTATCCTTTGCATTAAGTGTC
>CAMZFJ010000431.1 GCA_947306025.1 uncultured Fibrobacter sp. | reverse complement strand
TTTTTCTATCTTTGTTCGTGAAAAATTAAAGAGGTTTCTATGGCTATTACTGTTGTGGATTACAATGCGGGCAACTTAACGTCGGTGATGAATGCGCTCAAGTTCATTGGTGCCGATGCCAAGGTCAGTCGCGATCCTGCCGAAATCGCAAAGGCTACGCGGTTGATTTTCCCGGGAGTCGGCGCTGCGGCGTCTGCCATGGAAACGCTCACGAAGACCGGTATCGGCGAAGCCATCAAGGCTGTGGTAAAGGCCGGGAACCCGGTGCTCGGCATTTGCATCGGCTGCCAGATTATTCTTGAAGAAAGCGAAGAAGATGGCGGCGTAAAAACGCTTGGACTTATCCCTGGCCGTGCCGTGCGATTCAAGGATGAACCGGGCCTCAAGATTCCGCACATGGGCTGGAACCAGGTGAACTTCACCCGCGAACATCCGATCATGAAGGGCATTCGCAGCGGTTGCGATTTTTATTACGTGCACTCCTACTACCCACAGGTGCCGGCGGAATACGCCTTTGCCGAAACGACTTACGGAACGCAAACCTTTACCGGACTTATCGGTAAGGATAACTTAATTGCAAGCCAGTTCCACCAAGAAAAGAGCGGCGAGGTCGGGCTTGCCATGCTCAAGAACTTCTGCGACTGGAAAATATAGTTAGAAGCAAAGTGTAAATAGTTGCTATAAATTTTTAGGAAATGCGGGCTAAGTCCCGCTTTTTTTGTTTCCGCTAGACGGTCCCCCGATAACTAATGATAAATGATTGCTAGCTGATAAAAGAAGTTATGCCTGATAACTAAAGGGTGAATCATGATAATTCAATTTTTATAAAATATGGTTAAAATTGCTTTAATTTGAATAAAAATTGATAAAAATAATCATGGATTGTTTTTTTTAGATAAAAGAAAGTATATTTGTTCGCATGAAACCTATTATTGAATATCATGATTATCGACTTTATATGCAGGATTTTTGCAACGAGCGAATTCGTGTGTCGGTGTTTTCGTGGCGGGAATTTTCTCGCATAAGTGGGTTTTCATCGCCGAATTACTTGAAGCTTGTGTGTGATGGCAAAACTCGTCTTTCGCCCCATGGGGCTGAAAAGGTCGGGATTGCTATGGGTTTAGTAGGTTTTGAACTTGAATATTTTGAGAAAATGGTGACTTATTGCGATGCCAAGAACGATCAGCAGCGTAAGCTAGCCTTTGATGCCATGTTGGAATTGGCCGCAAGCCAGAAAGTGAAAATTGTCGATGGTGAAGCGTTCAGATATTTTGAATCTTGGGTACATCCGGTAGTGAGGGAGCTTGCTCCGGTTATGGAGGGAGCGACTCCGGGCGAAATTGCCAAACGTTGTTGTAAGGAGGTTACGGCTAATGACGTCCGCGAGTCGCTTGATTTTATGGTGAAGGTGGGCCTTCTGAAAAGAAATGGACATGCCTACGAGCAGACGGACAAGTATCTGAAGGGGACTACTGGAGTTGTTTCTGTGGCGTTGCGTTCCATGCACCGTGAAATGGCAGCCTTTGCGGAAAAAGCTATTGATGAATTTGATGTGTCTGAACGAAATTTTTCGGGCCTTATCATGGGATTGTCCGCTGAGGACTATGAAAAAATCGTGCAAAAAATCAAATCCTTCCGAAAAGAAATTGCGGAAATAGCATTGAAAAGCCGTGCGACAGAAAGGGTTTATAGATTGAATTTACAGTTGTTTCCATTGACTTGGAAAAACGGAGAGAACAATGATTAATCAAAAAAAGATAATGCCGTTGGGCTTGGTTGTGTTTGGACTTGTGGCGTGTACTGAATCGGATTTGTCGGGTGTTACGGATTTTGAGAATTCAGTTGCGAAGAACAGTAGCTCTTCTGCTGTGAACGATTTGCTCGTTGTTGATCAGCCTGTAAACTATGATTTGTGGACGTTCAAGGATTATCTAGCCGATACCGGGAACCAAAATTCCGGATATTGGTTTGATTTCATTGGCTCGGAAGAGGGAAACTCTTCGACAGTCGAATTCCCTGTGCAAAAAGGCGATATGTCTTCTGCGGATTATATGCGAAGCATCGCTGATGCGTGCGATGGCATCTGTGGTACCGTTCAATTGCGGGGAGCTTCTCCGAAGCCTGTACGTGCGGGTGTTGGACTTAAATTGTCTGCCGATGGCAAAATGGTCGATGTCTCTGCGTGGAACGGTCTCTGCGTGACTTATCGATCGGATCTTCCGATGCGCTTGATGCTTGGTTCTGGCAATAAGGTGGCGCAATCTGACTTGCCATCAGCTGTATTCCCCAAAATGCTGAGCAAATCGACGCTTTGTTCGAAATGGAGCGATTTTAAGCAGAGCGCTTCAGTCGATGGAGCTGGCGGGGAAATTTTGAATAAAGTTGATGATGTTCTCTTTGAATTTGAAGGCTATTCGGGGGAAAGTGGCGAATTCAATATCAAGGGGCTAGCGTCTTACAAGAATGTTGTTGTGCAATTGAGCTCTAGCTCGCAGAATGTTAGTTCGAGTAGTTCGAATGCAATCAAGAACGCTGGTTCGAACAGTTTAGATTCAATCGAAAACTTTGTTTTTAATGATGCTTGCTCGTTCGAAATGGTCGATGACTGGTGGTATGGCCCTTCTGGGGACGTGCAAGTTCAGACAGGT
>CAMZFJ010000430.1 GCA_947306025.1 uncultured Fibrobacter sp. | reverse complement strand
CAACGACAAAGTTCAAAAGAACGAAGTCAAATCAAACGAGAAATCATACGATTTCGCAACAATAGGAAAAGAACCGTTAAAAAGAATTACACCCCAAACGGATACCACCACACAAAAACGCAAGCAAAAATAGTTTTCCCCCTCCCCAAAAACACTGGATACAGTCGAAAACATTTTATTTAAAACGCCCCTTTGACTCCAAAGCGTCTGTTTCTAGATTCTTACACATGAAACAGATAGATGTCAAGGACCGTTCGCTTATCAGCCTTTCGTGGCCGCTAATCCTCACGTTCGCCGTGAGCATGATCCAGCCCATGATGGACAGCTGGTTCTTGTCGCGCACTTCCGAAACTGCAGCCGCAGGTGTCGGTGCCATGCTCCCGATTCTCGGGGCGCTTTTTACTGCCCTCCACGCCTTTTCGCAATCCGGTGCAAGCATCGTTTCGCAGTACATCGGCGCAAAGCAGAACAGCCACGCCAACAGCACGCAGACGATGGTCCTCTTCGGGAGCATCCTCCTCGGAGTGGCGCTCACCCTTATCGTCTATCCGCTTTCGGGCAACATTCCCCGCTGGATGGGATTGACCGAAGCCCCCGCCGTTTACGCGCAGCAGTTCCTCAGCATCGTCTCGTTCGGATTTGCATTCCGCGCCTTGCAAACCATCCTGACCGCCCTTATCGCGACCCACGGGCTCACCATCTGGAATCTCGTCGGCAACACCATCACCATCGCCTCGAACGCCGCATTGAACGTCGTGTTTCTCGAAGGATACTTTGGACTCCCCAAGATGGGCGTGTACGGCGTCGGGCTCGCAACCGCACTTTCCTGGTTGATTTCTTCGGGCATTCTCTGGCTCGTGCTCAAATTCAAGGTCAAGCACCACAGCAAAGCCCGCGACTGGAAACGTACCCGCGTTCTTCTGCCCGACTGGATCCGCATCGGCCTCCCGGCAGCCGCAGAACCCATCAGCTTCCAGCTTTTCCAAGTGTTCATCACCGCAATGGTCGTCTACATCGGCACAACCGCCATGACCTCCCGCGTATTTGCCGGTAACTTCGCCGCATTATCCGTCATTCTCGGCGTAGGCCTCGGCAGCGGTAACCAAATTCTCGTCGCCCACCTCGTCGGCGCTCACGATTACGACAAAGCAAACCGCCGCGTCCGCCAAACGCTTACCGTCGGCATCATCAGCGGATTCTTGCTTTCCGTCGCAGTCGCCCTCCTCGGCGAACACCTCATCAGACTCTATACCGACAATCCCGAAGTCATCCGCCTCGGCAAAATCTGCCTCTGGTGCGATGTCGCTGTGCAACCCTTCAAGGCCGTCAACTTTATCCTCACTACATCTCTGCGTGCCGCGGGCGATTCCAAGTTCCCCGCCATCGTCGGAAGCGGCATGATGTGGACGCTCGGGCTTGCCACCTCGCTCATCCTCGCATTCGTTGTAGGCCTTGGGCTCCCCGGACTTTGGCTCGGCATGGCCGCCGACGAACTCTACCGCTCGTTCGCCAACATCTGGCGCTGGAAAAGCGGCCGCTGGAAAAACAAGACGGTCGTGTGAGTTTTCAGACAAAATCAATTACAAGTTGTTTCCCCAAAGCATGAGCTAACCTATAAAGAGTTTCTATCGAAGGGGAACTCTTTGTCGTTTCAAATCGCTGATAAGCCTGCGGACTAATGCCCGCTAATTTGGCTACCTGATTTTTCTTTTTTCCACGACGAGCTTCATAAAGTTTATACGCAATTTCTACTCTTGGCGACAATTCAACAGCCCAAAGCCCCTTGTCTTCGTCAGGAAGAGTCTTAGGCTTTACGAAACTCAAACCCAATTCCAGATCACTTTCCATAGCTCCATCCAAAGCATTTTTGGCTTCACGCAAAGCCTCATTCTTCGTTGAGCCAAACGCATTTACATTAGGAAGATCCGGGAAAGTGGCCACATACCCCATATCTTTATCTTTTTCAATCTTTACAGCATAGTACATAGCCACCTCTAATCAAATTGTTTTAAAATCCGTTTTAAGTAAACGCCTTCTATTTCTTTCGAATGTTTTTGAACAGGTACAGACCGTTTCCCTGGCTTCACATAGATATAATGAGAACCATTTATCCTATTCAAAACCCATCCTCTATCTTCTGCATACTTGCAAATTTCGATGAATTTCATGATAAATATAAATATTTTTATTTATTTGTCAATATATTTGTTTATTTCACTCAGTTACGCTGAGACCGCGGATAGAGAACACCTCTACCCTTTATATTAACACGCTTTAGCGAGGCATTTGGACTAATTTTTTTTGTAAAAATTTTAAATACGCAAAACGGTCCGCATTAGCGAACCGATTTTTACTCTTTGCAAGGGAATCAAGCGAGAGGCCGCTTGCAGACTCGCATTTGATTTCCGCAGCTGTCAAGCCTCGAAGAGGAATGACGTGCAAGGTTAGACTGCGCGGGAGCTTGCTCACGCATTGGATAACCGCAGCAGTCAAGCCCCGTCAGGGGAATGACATAGGAGCCGAGCGATGCAGGAACATATGCATATGTTCCTATATCCGAGGCGAACAAGTCAAGCCTCGAAGAGGAATGACGTAGGAGCCGAGTGATGCAGAAACATGGTTGACGCTTACAGCGTCAGTTCTGCGCCTAACAAATAGAA
>CAMZFJ010000429.1 GCA_947306025.1 uncultured Fibrobacter sp. | reverse complement strand
TTTTACGCTTCCAGCCCACAAGCCTAAGCACCGCATAAGCACCCCACGCAAAAATTGCTGCTACTATTTTACCAAAGAAAACCATTACGGATTAAAGATACGAAAAAAAATATAAATTATCCATCTGAGGTTTTTATGATTAGCAACAGTAGCACGCAGCAAGACGCATTCTTCCTCGACGAGCCTGAGAACACCCGACGTGGAAAAAGCGCCATTATATGGACAATCATATCCCTAGTATTCACCATACTTGCTTGGATTTCCATTGAAGTCTTAATCCAATTTTTCAGAAACTACACAAAAGGATCCATTACACATACAGAAGCCTTTGCCTCTTGTATTTCCGCATTCTTTATAGCATTCTCTTTCATTGTTATTCTTGTGTACATCTATAAATTCAGTGTATGGATTTACCATGCTGTCAAAGAACAGAACAAATACACCACCACCAAGCTTACCCCACTAAAAGCGGTCTTACTCGGTTCCGTATTAGGGCCCATCATTGATGCTTACATTTTCAAAGACCTGTTCCGTAAGCAAAACGCAACTCTTGAGGAATTCGGACTTAAGCCAACCGTTCTGCCGAAATGGATTTTCACATCCATTTGGGGCATCGGAATCCTTCTAATTCCCACACTTTTCACGATCTTATACCTTCCTGGAAGAATCGTCTTGATAGTATTAATCGCCTTGATTTGCGCTCTATACACAAAGGCTATGCAAGCTATCATAGTAAACGGACGCCAGCTAGAACTCAAGCGATTCGACGACATGGTGAACCACAAAGTCGAAGAGATCCTCGCCGAGAATGAAAACAACAAAATATACTCTGCATATTCCCGCAGATTCATTATTTCAAGCAAAGAATTAGAAAAAGAAAAGCGTTTCTTTTATATTGGCTTATTAACGCCTTTTCTCATAGGGATTTTTTCATTCCTTTTTCTCTTTTTAATGGGAGACACAGATTCCAATAAAAAGCAGCTTCTTTGCTACATGAGCATGGATACAGACAAATGGACCATTGTCGGACCTAATGTTTTTGTCAACTACGACTTTACAGGTGAAAAAGCGATCATCTCAGCAATTGCACACAAAGGAGACATGGGAAGTAGCGAACTTTGCAACGACTCTCTTCCTGTTTTTTCTAAAAGGTTCGAAAAAGCGACCATGTATTGCAAGGGTTCCGTTTTATACGGCAAACTCACCGTTCCATCAGACACAACAAAAGAGAGATTTTATAGCACTCTAAAACCCCAATGCAAGATTTTTGAATAGGAAGCATCGACTTTTTTACTACTATTATACATACTATGAGTGAAAATTGTCTTTTCTGCAAAATCATCAAGGGTGAAATCCCTTCCAAGAAAATCTACGAAGACGATGACGTTTTCGCATTCTATGACATCGCCCCGCAGGCTCCGGTACACTTTTTGGTCGTGCCGAAGCGCCACATTGCAACCATCATGGACATGAAGCCGGAAGATTGCGAACTCGTGGGCAAGATGCTCTACCGTGCACAGCTTATCGCGAAGGACCTCGGTCTCGAAGAAGGCGGCGCCCGCTTTGTGTTCAACTGCAAGGCTGATGCCGGTCAAACCGTGTTCCACATCCACCTGCACGTCGTCGGCGGACAGGAAATGGGCTGGCCTCCGTTCCCGGCTAAATAGGTCGCGCTAAAGCGCTTTGGGGGCGCTGCGCTCTGAGGAATGAGCACGGCACTACGTGCCTTTGAGCAATAAAATTTTTTTATTTCTTCCCCCTCATACCTCAAAGCAACCCCATAGGGGTTGCGACCTCACACCTCATACCTCTATGATAAAAACTCGTGCCATTGTTCTGCATCGTTTTCCGTACAGCGACTCTAGCTTTATTGTTAAAGTCCTGACGGAAGAGAGCGGGATTATTTCGTTCATCGTCAAGGGCGGCAAGAAAAAGGAATCCCCGTTCCGGGGGGCTTTGGATCCGCTCGCATTGAGCGAAGTTGTCTTTCGGCAAAATCCGAATACCGAATTGCAGTTCATCAAGGAAGCAACGCTTCTCGATTGGCACAAGGACTTGCGAAACGACTTGTTGAGTCTCGCGAAAGCGCAGGTCGTCACCGAGATGATTTTGCGCTACGCCCCGCAAGGGGTTCCGCTGCAAGAAGAATTTGAACGGCTGGAACAATCGCTCCGCGAATTTAACGAAACATGCGGCAGTTCCGCAAGCGCAGCCAACACCGCGACATCGGCTGAATCGCCTTCGACAAATTCCGCGACGCCATACACCGCCCACAAATCGAATATTTTCGCACGTTGGCTTTTGGACACATGCGACATGTGGGGCTACAATCTCGATCTTGAAACCTGCAGTCGGTGCGGCAAAACCATCGACCAACCCGCTGCAGACTTTTTCCCTGAAACTGGCGGATTCATTTGCCACGCATGCCTTGGCGTAGAAACGCCCCGAGCACGCTCAGAAACGCTACAGGGTCTTTGGGCGCTCCGCAATGGTGACAAAATCGAGCATCCCGAATTCACCGAAAACGCGCTCCTCGCCTACTTGCGCCATCACATCGGATTTTTGAAGGAAATTCATTCCATAAAGTTTTTGAACGAGACCCGTAAATTGTTTAAGAAATGAGGTCGGCTCTACGAGCCTTTGAGCGATGAGCACACACCTGCGGTGCTT
>CAMZFJ010000428.1 GCA_947306025.1 uncultured Fibrobacter sp. | reverse complement strand
ATTACGAAGGTGCATTTTGCTGCGGTCGATTACTTTAACAAAAAGCATGAGCCGCTGTTTATCAAGCTGAACGCGACGGCGTTCTTGCCGGATGGAAAACCGGTGCACGGGATTGTGCTTGTGCGCGGGCATGCCGTGGGTGTGCTCGTTGTGCTCCATTGCGAAGGTAAGCGCTATTTGCTCCTGGTGCGCCAACCGCGATTTGCCATTTCAGAAACGGCATCGCTCGAAATCCCGGCGGGGATTCTCGACTGGTCGGGCGACTTCCGCAAGGTGGCTCTTTCGGAACTGGAAGAAGAGGCGCAAATCAAGGCGAAGGATTCAGAACTTATCGACTTGATGGACTTCTGGTACAAGGGCGCAAGCGATGGCTTTGCCGGAAGCTGCGGACTTTTAGACGAACGCATTCGCCTTTATGCGATTGAACGCACTGTGACGCGCGCAGAACTTGAAGCGATGGATGGCAAGAACCAGACTTACACCGACGAGAACGAATGGATCCGTACGGAAGTATTGCCTTACGAAGAGGCGGCTCACAAGTTCATTGACGGAAAGAAATTTATCGCTCTGTTCCTGTACGAAAGCTGGCTCGCATCTAGACTATAGAACGATGCTTAGGTTGGTAACCTGCCGAACTACGTAGCTACAGACGACTAATGCGTCCGGCGAATATCGCGATCAAGCTTGCTTGGGCATGATTGAGCCTAGCATTTGGGACTTGTCCAAAGACGAACGAATTGGTTCGTAACTACTGAACGCTAGAAAATCAAGTTGTTGATGGTGAGGCCGGCGAAGAAGATAATCAAATAGCCGTACCAGAGTCCGGTCGGGACGTAGTTCAGTATGCGCTTGTACTTTTTCGGTTCATCCTTATTCTTATCCTTGATGCGGATAATGTTTTTCTTGAGATAAAAACCGCAGAGCGCAAGCCCGCCGATGCTGATAAGAATGAGAAGTACGTATGCCATGATTTAAATATAGTATTTAGAACTTAGAACTTAGAGCTTAGAACTTAGAAAAGGTTTTATTTTTGAGTGCTTTGGACCATAGTATTGACGTATAAATGCCCAAAGTGTGATATGTTCCCATGAACGTGATGTAGGACAAACCACAGTGCAAAGTGGTTTGACGACTTTTTCTAAAAATGTTACTTTATGAGTATGAACCGCTTACTTTTTGCTATCTTAATATTTTTCCTTTCCATAAATGCATCGGCAGCCTTTGTGGCTGTGCTTGAAACTGCGGCAGATGGCAGTGCCAAGGATAGTGTGCCGTTTTTGGACCGCCAGTACCTTACGAATGTTTTGCGTGAGCAAGCTGTTAAGGAACTCCCGGCATTGCAAAATTACACGATCATGACTCGCGAAAACATCCAGCAGATGTTGCCGCCGAGCAAAGCTATCGAGGATTGCGAAGGGAGCTGCCTTGTCGAAACGGGCAAGAATATTGCGGCCGATTATATTTGCCAAGCCCGCGTGGGTCGCTTTGGAAATTCGCTGACGCTTTCGGCGGAACTCTACGAAACTGCAGGGAACAAGCTCATAGCAAGCTTCAACGGGCGTGGTTCTGACGTGAATGAGCTTCTGGCTGTTATTGAAGCGAAGTCGCCTGAATTTTTCCATAGCGTTAAAGAATTGGAAATGTTCAAAAGAGGCAAGGCTGGAAATTCTGTAGTTAAAGAACCGGTGGTGGCTGATTCAAGTGTAGCTCCATTGCCAGATTCGGCGCAAACAAAAATTTCTGTTGTTGAGACTCCGCTTGCCCCAAAAACAGAAGCGGTGAGCGAAAATAAAGTTGGTGCAAGTATCCCCGCGAATGTTGGCTCGCAGGCTCCGGCAAAAGAACAGTCCGCAAAGAAAGGTATTCATTGGGTGCCGCTAAGCATCGGTGCTGCCACGACGGTGACCGGTGTTGTGCTTGCCGTGGTCGGAAACAGCAAGGCGAAGAATGCTTCCGAGAAAAAGTATTCGACTGAAGCTGAATACAAGAAGAATCACGATGACGCTAAATCTGGACAGACTTTGCGTGGCGTGGGTATTGGTATTGCGATTGCCGGTGCTGTTGGTATTGGGCTTAGCTTTGTGTTCTAGGAGGGGATGATGAAGTGGTTAGTAAATAGTGGTTGGTGGTTAGGAAATGGGATGCGTTCTGGTGTAACATTCGTATCTCTCGTCTTTAGTCTCTCGTCTTTAGTCTTATTTTCTGCTTGTACAGATTATGTCTCGCAAATGGAAGAGGATTTTGAGGAATGGAAAAAGACTCATTCAGAAGTAGATTCGGATGAATCTTCGTCTAGCGTTACAGAATTTAGTAGTGAAAGAGTTTCATCGTCTAGTGTAAAATCGAATGGCTCTAGTGCAGACTATGATTGTTCTGTGTCTGATGGTGTGAAAGTTGTTTATCCTGCCGGAGGCGAGAAATTCAAGGTTGGTCAAACGATTGATGTTGTGTTTGGTACATCTGTAGATGATAGCTATCGCATCGTTTTTAGGAAAAATACTAGCGATGCAGGTGTGGATTTGCTCGACGAATCCTTCGATTTGAATGGCCCGGCCGATGGCAAAACTTGTTATACGGTAAAAGTTAAACTTTCCTCTGATCGTGGCGTGGATGTGACATCGAATGGTATTATTCGTGTTATTCCGTACAACAAGAGTAATAAGGGTGCGAGCTCG
>CAMZFJ010000427.1 GCA_947306025.1 uncultured Fibrobacter sp. | reverse complement strand
TTTCAATTATTCGACATGGCTTGTGTGGGGCGGCGGCATGTTCTGTTTTTTGGTGGGCTGCTACATGACCGATTTTGCGTGGCGTTCTTATGGCGGGCCTCCGCTGCAGAAGACGCTTTCGGTGCATGGCGAGTACAATTGGGTTTGTCATTTCTTTTTGAGTTTCTTGGCGCTTGCGTATTTCCTTGTCGGCGTTTTCGGCGTCATTTCGGTGACAGGGAACCTTGTGCTTTTGACGGACAATCCTTCGATATGGCTCACGGGCAAGGACAATGAAGTGCTCAAGTATGCGGATTTCTTTACCACGGGTGCAATGGTCGTTGGACTTTTTGCGGTAGCGTCTTTCAAGTCGATGAACCCGGTGCGCTGGGTGCGCTATGCCTCGCGCTTTATGGTCGTGTTAACGATTGTGCTTTCGTTCATGACATACCCTAGCCGTGGCATCAACATGCTTTGCATCGGCATGTTCCTGATTTTGTTCAATTATTTGCGTGGGCGTTTTTCGTGGCCGTCGCTTGCTATAGTGACTGTACTAGTTTGTGTATTCTTTGTGGCGGTCGCGTCGCTCAAAGGGCAATACGGAAATTCCGACATTACCGATGGCAAGAATGCAAAGGAAGCGGCGCTTCTCTTGTACAGGTACGTGGCCAACAACTATTGGAATCTGGATTACGCGTTCAATCGCATGAGTGACATTCCCGAACATGAATGGACTTACGGTATAGATGCGTTTTTTGGAGTGACGCACTTGATGCACATTGGTGACGGTATCCAGCGGAGTTTTGGTTGGGACTCGCCGTTCAATGAGAGTGTGATAAAATGTATCGGGTTCAATACTATTCCTTACCTTTGGGATGCGTACAAGGACTTTGGGCTCCCGGGCATATTCCTCTTGCCGTTTTTCTTTGGCGTGCTCTTTACGTTCTGCTATCATAAGATGGCCGTTGCCAAGAGCCCTTTCATGTTACTCTTGACCGCAATGTCCATGATGTGGATTATCCTGTGGAATTTTACCACGGGGTACAAACAAAGTATGTACTGGGTGTGGATGTTCTTTTTCTTTTTTGTCTGTACTGTGAGCAGTGGCCGCACTATTTTGTCACGCGAGAAGGATAACAATTCCCTCGACTACGATAAATCCGTATTACCACTTCATTCTCTTATTGCGGATGAAATATCCGAACAGGATTGCGGTCAGCAAGAAGTCACCGGTAAGAGCAAATAGGGGTATAAGCTCATTTTCTAGGTACATCCCTGCAAGCCCGCAAACGATGATGTTTGCGATGCCGCCGACGCTTATCATGAGGGCATAGGTGGGGGTGGCATGTTCCTTGAGGAGCGTCGAGATGAGCGTTGTGCGGGTGGCCTGGAATATCAGCGAGAAGGAGAGGATTTGCAGAATGTGAGCGCTTGTCTGGAGTGTTGCTTCGGTCCAGTTCGCTGCAAAGAAAAGAATCTGCAGGATCCACGATGGGAATATCCACAGCGGGGAAGAGCAGATGGCGATGAACAGCGTAAAGATGGCGATGTCTTTAAGGTGGATGTCCTTATCGTGCGTGGAGTGTAGCGTGATGAGGTTCGACGAGATGAAGTGAACCATGATGCTGGAACAGAGCAGGAGGATTTTGTGTCCGAAGTTGTAACATCCCAAAAAGTCGTCGCTTGCGAATCTGTCGGCAACGTAAAGGCCGAGGGGGAGGTACGCAAATGACGCAAAGCTGGAAATGGCATAGGGAATGCCGGCTTTGATCATGAGGGCGATAAAGCGGAATGTGCGGCGCGTGATTTTGAGGAGCTTTGCATTGAAGGCTTGCGTCACGCCGTAGAAGAATGCGGGGAGTGCGGCAAGGACCATGGCAAGAGCGATTAGCTCGATTTTGTCGACCCTGAAATAGAGAAGCGTAATTCCCATGACGGTGGAATACGAAATCGTGTGCAGGAGCTTCGAGACGAAGAGCCTTTTCCAGAATTTGCCGCAGATGAAGTACCAGTCGAAAAATGCGTGCTGGAAGACGAGTCCGAGCGTGAAGATGAGTTCGCCGTAAAAGATCGGATGGCCATGGCGGAAAATGCAGGCGAATGCGATCATGAGGAGTGCTGCTGTCACGGCCGAAAAAAGTCTGAGCTGGAGGATGCTTCTGAAAAGCGAACCGACGGTGGCGCGGCTCCCGAAAAAGGCGAGAATGAGCGTCGTCATGCCGAAATCGGCGATGGCGCAGAATATGGAGTAGTCGGTCTGGAGGAGCCCGAAGTGCCCGTAGGAGGCGGTCCCGAGGTTACGCGCGATGAAATTCTGGACGAAAAATGAAATTCCCTGGATGAGGAGATTTACAAATGCAATGAAAACACCGATTTTAATATTGCGGAAAGCCTGGAACATGCAAGTAAAATTAGAATTTAGAACTTAGAATTAGAGCTTAGAGTTTAGAACTTTGCCAGCTCTTTACTATATTTGCTGCGTCAAAATTGCAATGTCGGAGTTTATTCACCATTTCGGGGTTGTCGGTTGTGCAAGGCCGCATACTTACCCGGGATGAAACGCTTGATTTGGCACGATAGGGGATTCCTGGACGTTGCAAATGGCTATTTACAGAAAAAAACAGAATAACTTTTTGTATTTTTTTGTATCTTTGGTCTTGAAATCGCGAGAGTGGCGGAATTGGCAGACGCGCCAG
>CAMZFJ010000426.1 GCA_947306025.1 uncultured Fibrobacter sp. | reverse complement strand
TAAATTCACGTGGGACGAAAAGTACATCCGCATGTTCGTCGATGATTTCATGTACCACGAGATTCTAATCGAAAACAACACCGGCGACACCGAAGAATTCCACAAGCCATTCTTCTTCCTGCTAAACGTTGCCGTCGCTGGCAACTGGCCCGGTTTTGAAGTCGATGATTCGCAGTTCCCGAACGAAATGCTCGTGGATTACATTAGAGTGTATAAATAGACGAAAGACGAAAGACAAAAGACGATAGACGAAAGAGGGTGCGGTGTCATCCTGGAGGGAGATAACGACCGATAGGATCCAGAGCGGTATGAGCAATGTGGTCGAGCCGCTGGCTCTTTGAGGTCGCTTCGCTTTGAGATTGCGGCAAAGCCGCCTAATATGTACTCACAGCTCAAGGCTCACAACTCATCGCTCAAATCTATTACGTTCACTTGTTGCGGTGCGTTTTTGCCATTGTTCTTGATGCAATAGGCATAGCGGTAGCCATCATGCAAGTCGACTTCGCGGAACGCGTATTCAGAACGCTCGCCCTCGTGGTAAAGCGAAATATTTTCGGATTCATCAACGTGCAAGGCAAACATATCCGGCATAAGCGACATGCCACGCCCTGTGACTTTCATATAGCATTCTTTGAGCGTCCAGAGTCTGTAAAACGCTTCCGATTGCGCCGGAAGCGATTCAAAACTTTTAATCCACGCGGATTCTTCGGGCTTGAAAAAACGTTCGGCAAGGCGCCCACGGTCACCCTTTATAATTTCGACATCGCACCCCACCTCAAACGGCGAAATCACGGCCATCACCCGTTCACCGGAATGAGATAAATTAAATTGCACATCAGGAAAATCCACTAAGAACGGTTTTCCATTCTCGCCATACGCGATATGTTCATCGGCGCCATCAAGCCCGGCCTCTTTGCACGCCAACTGGAGCAAAAGTCCCACACCTAGCGACTGCATTTTGCCCTTATCAAACTTAAAGGACATTGCCTTTTTTTGGCGATATTCGGGAACTTTCTTCAAAAAGCTTTCAAAAACGGAAGCATCCTTCAGAATTGAAATATCAGCGATGTAAATTCGGGTCGATTCGAGCACAAAAAAAATATAAAAATATAACGTTCCCCCTTTTATTTATATAGTTTAAATAGGAACTACAAAGCAAGGAGAAAATCATGTCCAAATACAAATGCGAAACCTGCGGCTACGTTTACGACCCTGCAGTCGGTGACCCCGATAATGGAATCGCTCCAGGTACCGCCTTCGAAGATCTTCCAGAAGATTGGGTCTGCCCCATTTGCGGGGTCGGCAAAGAAGAATTCGCAAAAGAAGAATAATCAAAAGTTTTATACGATGATGCGCCGGGTTGAGAATGCCTCCCGGCTTTTTTGACCTGCACAAAGCTTTACATTTTCTTTATCCATAAAATTGGATGCGAGGGGAGAGTGAAAAAATCTCTATTGGCTCTTTTAATAGGCCTGTTGTTTGGCTGTTCCGACAGCGGAACCTCGTCAAACAATTCTTACGATTTTTCAACACAAAACGACGACAATCACGTCGGAATGATGCGTGTATCCGCAAAAAATTCATCAACAAGGATGGGCGCAAAACAGATTGTTAAATTCACATACGATTTTTCAATGGACAAGCACGAAGTCATCTGCAGTGATTTCACCAAGTTCATCAAAAAATTTAATTGCGAAAATCCCGAACTGCCAGTAACTAACGTTACGTTTTTTGACGCTGTTCTTTACGCTAACGAAAAAAGTAAAAATGACAATTTAGACACCGCCTACAGCTACACAGCGGCAACATTCGATTCCGAGGGCCATTGCACCAATTTAACAGGCTACGCATTCCACGCCGAACGAGACGCTTACAGACTTCCGACCGAAGCAGAGTGGACTTTGATAGCCTCAAAAAACTGGGACCCGAAAAAAGGCTGGAACGCAGACAATTCCGATTACAAATTGCACAAGCCCTGTACCGCTCCGTCTGCTTCCACAAATGAATTCTGCGATTTCGCCGGAAACGCCATGGAATGGGTAAACGATTGGAAAGGAGTCCTTCACGACACGACCATTATAAATTACGCTGGCGCCCCGAATGGAGGATACATCGACGAACGAATCGTAAAAGGCGGAAGCTACCGCAATGAAGCAGCAGCGACCCGACTCGACAACCGCGGCGACGTCTACACTGTTACTTCATCTACAAAAGCTAATTATGTTGGTTTTAGACTAGCCTTCGGAAAAATTCCGGATGCTATTTGGATGAACGTCCAAGGGTATGTCACATTTCGCCCTATCAACATTCTCACATCATCGGCACAATTAAAACATTCAACCAACACTTATCAAAACAAGCTAGTCTTCCGCGATGAAGAAACAGGCAACATCGCATTTGTCAACTTTGCTAGTGGCATGCCAACCATCAACATAATTCAAGATACCATTGACGCTTACCATCCCACAATTTCGCCCAACGGAAAACTCGTTGCCTTTTCAACAAAATATGAAGGCATTTCTGGAAGCTCAACGCTTTACGTCCGCCGTCTAGATTCTCTTGAAGCGAACAAAATAAAACTCGATGTCGAAAGCGCTGCAATCCCACGCTGGCGTGTTATCGGAGCCGATACAGAAATCGTTTACGTTTCAAGCACCGAAAGCAATTCCGATGAAGCCAC
>CAMZFJ010000425.1 GCA_947306025.1 uncultured Fibrobacter sp. | reverse complement strand
CAGGTAAAGGAATACTTGATTGGGGTGTTGAAGGCTATAAAAAACCGGATATCTATAATTATTCAAATTTTTATATAGATGACTATTATAGAGTTTATTCTTCATCAAATCACACATATGATTATAAACCGTTTTATGAAGGCACAGAAGCGGCAACTGGAGTTACCGCTGGTATGATTTCAGATATGCTGTCTAATAATGAATTCTTCAAATGGCATCCTGAAGTTGTGAAAGCAATGTTGGTGAACATAAATCAAGAAAAACAAATAGACTATGAAGCGCTTGTATATGATAACGAATATGAATACGGTGAAAGAAAATTTAATATTCATAACTCGGCCTACTTTATTGGTGATGTTAATTCGCTGATGAAAGTTTATAACGATGCACTTTCTGATGGTTCGAAGAAAGAAATAAGATTTTCCTTTTCTAAAAATCAGCTTTGCCCCAAATGCCGCGATACTGATATTGACGGATTTGACATTGCTATAGCATGGTTAAATAGTGGAAACGATATTGCAAATCTTCAGAAACTTCCGCAGAATTATCATATTTATGTGTATACGCAACATGGAACGTCTGGCAAATATACTCTTCAAGCCGATACTAGAGATTTTTATTCTGATATGATAGATGCCCCTTATAAAGCAACTGGTGTTGGGGGCTATCATAGTGATGTAAACTGTAATTTAAAGTTTACGGTTCGAATTGTTCTTGAAGAAGAAGATCCTAATTCTGAAAATTATGGTCAGATGGCATTGGGCCTTGATATAATGCCTGATATGGTAAGAACTAAATAAAATTTCTAATTGATATTGTAATAATTAAAAAAAAACACGGCCGGACATTTCTTGTTCCGGTCGTTTTTGCTTTAAGAAACGTTATTTAATAACACAACGCTTTTGGCGCTATTGAATTATGCCAAAAGTGCGCGGTTCAATTTTTTTTAGCACACTTTGTATTCTTCATCGCAAATGACGATGTCGCCTTCTTCGCATTCTTCGCATTCATCGCTTGCGCTAGACATGCGTCTTGCAAGTTCGATGAGCGTCTGTACGCCAAAGCCTGTGGCACCGTATTCGGTGTACTTCCATGCTTTGTTCACGAATGCGGTGCCTGCGATATCCCAGTGCGCCCAAGCGGTATCTTCGGGAACGAATTCCTGCAAGAAGAGCGCTGCGGCAATGGCGCCAGCGTCGCTTCCGGTATTCTTGAGGTCTGCGAAATGGTCCTTCAAAGCGTCGGCGTATTCTTCTTCGAGCGGCATGCTCCAGAACTTTTCGCAGCAAGCTTCACCGCAGTTGATGATGTTCAATGCAAGGGCGTCATCGTTGCTGAAGAATCCGGCAACGGCATAGCCGAGTGCGCGAACCATGGCGCCCGTAAGCGTGGCGAGGTCCACGATGTGCGTGGCTCCGATGAGGCCCGCTTCGGCAAGGCCATCCGAGAGCACAAGGCGTCCTTCGGCATCCGTATTATCGACCATAACAGTCTTGCCGTTTTTCGCGGTAAAGATATCTCCTGGTAGCACGGACTTGTTGCCAATTGCGTTTTCTGCAAGGCAGCACACGGCGCTCACCTTAATCGGGAGCTCAAGCGTGGCAATGGCTTGGATGGCGGCGAGTGCTGTTGCGGCACCGCTCATATCGCTAATCATTTCCGGCATGGATTTAGGCGGTTTCAGACAAAGTCCGCCGGTGTCGAATGTAAGTCCCTTACCGACAATAACCAAGTGGTCTGCAGAAGTGCGCGCTTTTTTATTAGCGTTTTTGACGGCATTTTTTCCGCGAGCGGTCTTACTACCGTCGTAAGAGAGCGTGATCATGTACGGTTCGTGCGAGCTGCCCTTGCCGACAGTTACGTGTCCCATGAAGCCTTCCTTTTCGAGCTGCTTCATGTTGCGCACCTTGATTGAAAGGCCGGGTGTGTATTTTGCAATCGTGTTGGCGTTTTCGACAAATTCAGCGGGGTAGAGGTCCGAAGAACTTGTGTTAATCAAGTTCTTGGCGAGGATGATAGCCTTCTGTTCGACAGCGACATCTTCTGCAATTTTCTTGAATTCGGCGGCATGTTCGCCAGCGACGATTTCGAACGTGACCTGGAAAGCTTCTTTCTGCTTGCTCTTGTAAGCGTCGAATTTATAATCGGCGTAGTATAGTCCGTGCAAAATGCTCTTGAACTGTTCTGGAGCCGCATCGGCAAGCATGATGGAAACCATCGGGATTTGGCGTTTGCTAGCTTTCTTGGCTAGGCGGTAGGCTGCCATGCGCAAGTGGTCGAGCGAGGAGAGTCCGCGTTCCTTGGCGGCGTTTACAAAAATGGTAGGCTGGTTGTCGATTTCCAAAAATTCCAAATCTTCGAACGGACCCTCGTCCATGCCGTTCAGTACGGATTCGACTTGCTTTTCGGCTTCTTCCGAAAGAATGTTGGAAAACTGGACAGATTTTTTAACAAAAAATAGGGCGCTAGTATTGGCTTTGCCCGAAGCTGTATTCACAATAATTGTTTTCATATAGCGTAATCTAGTATTTTATGAACGGAACGCTGGTATTTTGTATTGGTTTTTCGATTACAAAAATACTATAATATTACAATGATTATCATTGGAGGATCAATATGAATCTAAAGTACGCTGGAATTTTGACTGCTTTTGCAGTTTCTGCCGTGATGGCTCAGAATACAGCACC
>CAMZFJ010000424.1 GCA_947306025.1 uncultured Fibrobacter sp. | reverse complement strand
GGTACCTCCAAGATGAGCGGCGGCATCATCTCCGAAGCTTTCTTCCTCGTGCTGAAACTGCGACTGGGCTTAGCTTGATAGACGAAAGAACGCCACTTCGTGGCTATAGACTAGAGACGAAAGATTTAATAATGGCGCTTCGCGCAAAGGATTTTTTTATTATATGAAGTCATTAAGGTTTATGTTATTATCTAATTTGTTTTTCTCTCGTCTCTCGTCTTTACACTCTCGTCTTTACACTCTCGTCTAAATCATGCTCTCCTGTTCCATAATCATCATTTCGTATAACTCTTGCGATTTCATTCCGGCTTGCCTCAAGTCCGTACGTGATGCGTGTGAAGGGATTGATTCGCAGATTATTGTTTTGGATAACGGTTCCAATGAACCGATTATTCCCGAAATCAAGAATTTCTTCCCTGAAGTGGAATGGATTGACTCCAAGGAAAACTTGGGATTTGGCAAGGGCTGTAACTTAGCCGAAAAGCATGCGACTAAGCCGTACCTGTTCTTTATCAATCCGGATACGATTATTTCGAAGAACGCCTTCCGCGAAATGCTTGATTTTATGGAAGAGCACCCGGAAGCAGGTACTGTCGGCTGCCGTATTCTGAACGAAGACGGTTCGCTCCAGTGGGCTTGCCGCCGTTCTTTCCCGACGATTGTCTCTGCAGTGTCTAAGACGATTGGCCTTGCTGCCATGTTTCCGAAAAGCAAGACGCTTGCCAGCTATAACATGACGTATGCCGATCCGGACGAAATGATCGAAGTCGATGCCATCAGTGGTTCGTTCTTCTGCATTCGCCGTGACGTTTATGAAAAGCTGAACGGTTTTGACGAAGATTACTTCATGTATGGCGAGGACTTGGATCTCTGTTTCCGTACAAAGAAAATGGGGCTCCATAACTACTACACGCCGGTCACGAACATTCTGCATTTCAAGGGCCAGAGCTGTCGCACTCGCCGTTGGGGTTCTTACGTGGACTTCTACAAGGCGATGCTTATCTTTGTCCGTAAGCACAAGGACCTTTATTTTGTTCCGAACTTCCTCGTGTCTTTCGGTATTTTGTTCGCAGCGTTCGTGGGCATGTTCTCTCGACTCATCCCGAAGTTCTGGAAGATGTTCCTTGACTTGGGCGTGATTGCCGTGTGGGCGTTTACATTCTTGAATGGCAGTTCTGTGATTTCTCATGCTTGTTTCTGTGATGGAACAAACCCTTGCCCGGAAGAATTGGTCGTCAGGTATCCAATTTCTGATTTTGCACAGTTCCAAGACTGGTGGCTTGTAGGTTTGGTTGCCATTATCAATATGGTATTCCTTATTTTCCGTGGAGAATATACAGCATCAAGTCTCAAAGGTGAAAAATTCCTGCGCTATCTTGTTCCGCTGAACTTGCTTACCGTGGGTGGATATTCTGCATTCCGTTATTTTACCCAGATGCCTGTCGTCTCTGAAGGTGGAATCTCTTATTGGCCGTATGATTTGCAATGGATTACCCTGTTCCTTTGCTCCAGCCTTTTTATCCCGCTTGCGCTCCTCGCATGGCGTCGCGTTGCGTTCTGGATAAATTATTTTTATCGTATCTTTGCCAAGAAACGCCACCGCTCCATCTTGCTGGGTGGCCGCGAAGATTCCCTCAACAACTGGTTCGACAGCTACAACGTCATCCCGGGGATTGAAATTCTCGGCTGCGTGAGTTCCGAACCCGAAAATTTGAGTGAAGAAAACCGCAAGCACTTGTTGGGCCCTCTTTCTCAGATGGAAAACATCTGCAACCGCACCGGCTGCCGCGAGCTTCTCGTTGTTTCGAATTTTTCCGGTTATCGCGAAAATTTCGACATCAACTGGCTTGATAAACTAGGTATGTGCGTCTATTTATTGATTGGAAATGGCAAAAATGGCAATTTTGCCCTCGTAAACCTTAAATATCTTCGTTAAAAACGCCCTTTTTTGTAAAAATTGTGTTATTTTTTTTATGAAAAAACGCAATAAAAAGGTTTTATGCTCGATTCTAAATTGTTAAGTATTCTTTGCTGCCCGGAAACGCGCCATCCTCTTTCGCAGGCTGATGCGGATACCATCGCTCTTGTGAACAACGCTATTCAGGCGGGTTCAGTTAAGAACGTTGCCGGTGAAAATGTGGCCGATATTTTAACGGAAGCCCTTGTGACACCAGACGGATCTCGTCTCTATCCGGTTCGCGAAGGAATACCTGTACTTTTAGCGGATGAAGCTGTTCTTCTTCCATTGGAGAAATGATGGCTGTAACGTTGGATTCTCTCAAAAAGGCTATAAAAAAGAATAAGGGTCGTTCTCAGGCTTTGGCCTGGCTTGCCGATATGGAACGCGCTTCTGGTGATTATGAAGCAGCCCTTAAAACTGTCGATGCTGCACTTGCCGCGTCGCCGTCTGATGTTCCGGCTATGTTGGTCCGAGCCAAAATCTTGGCGGGTCAGCAGGATTTTGCGGGAAGTATCACCGAATACAAGAAGGTGATTGCCAAGGATCCGTTCTGCCTCGCTGCTCACAAGAGATTGGGCGAGTCCTACGATAAGCTGGGCAAGGAAGCCGAACGCAATGCCTGTTTCCGCTGTGTTCACGACATGGACCCGTTGGACACGTTCTGGAAAGATGAATACGATATACAGACGGAAGAAGATCAGTCTGTCGCTACCATGGCTCCGCCACCGATGGACGATGAAAGT
>CAMZFJ010000423.1 GCA_947306025.1 uncultured Fibrobacter sp. | reverse complement strand
TGCGGGAGTTGAATTCCAACAGGCGGTCACGACCGTTTTCAATATTCTTGCGCATCTGCTCGCAGTCTTTTTTGACCTGCGGGATGACGTTTTTCACAAAGTTTTCAAGGCTTGCTCTCGGCGTTGCCAAAGCTTCAATCAGAGATTCCGTGTACTTGAGGAAAAGTTCACCACCGCTCATGAGAGGGGCGCCAAACGAATTTAAGCCTTCGTTGTACCAGCGGAACATGACTTCTTGACCAGAACCCTTCACGTACGGCACGTGGATGATGATGTCCTTGTCCTGACCAATGCGGTCCAAGCGGCCAATACGTTGTTCCACCAGAGCGGCATCGAGCGGAAGATCGAATAGCACCAAGTGATGCGAGAACTGGAAGTTACGGCCTTCAGAACCGATTTCTGATGCGATGAGCAAGTTTGCGCCATCGGGCTTGCTGAAGTTTGCCGCAGCCTTATCGCGCGCCATGATGCTCATGTCTTCGTGGAACATCACAAACGCACCTTCGCCCAGGAATTCGAGGAGCAAAGTTTCAAGCGCCTGCACCACCTGGATGGATTCGCAAATCAACAGAACCTTTTCGTTCTTGTATTCCTTGAGGAATCCCTTAAGCCATTCAAAGCGTTCATCCATGTGCCAAGCATCAGAGAACCGCGTGCAGAGGAGGCCGTTTTCCTGAATGTCGGTCGATGCTTCGAGGTCGCGGTCCGCAGCCACTTCCACCATTTCGCGGTAAGCCGGATTCGGCTCCAAAGGAATTTCATCGAGCACGCGCTTCGGGAATCCGCCCACGCCCTTACGCGTATTGCGGAACACCACAGAACCTGTACCCATGCCATCGACAATGCGGCGCATCCATTCGCCCGCCGTCATCGACTTTGAATTTTCCTGTTCCAGCCACGGACGAATCATCGAGTTCTTCGGAACGCATTCGTACAGGTCGTCCCAGCTCATGTGATGGCTCGGATCGGTCGGGAGCTTGCTCAAATCTCTCACAAGCTTGAGGTAAGTTTCCTGGTCCTTAATAAAATCGTTGTAGTCCGCAAAGCGCACCGGGTCAAGCATCTTGAGGCGGTTGAACTGCGATTCCGGATGGAGTTGGAGCGGTGTACCCGTCAAAAGCAACACGCCCTTCGAATGCGCAATCACTCTATTCGCAAGCATATACTCGTGGCTCGTGAAACCATCCTCGCACACCAGATGGTGGGCTTCGTCGATGATGGTCATGTCCCAGCTCGTCTTCAAGAGGTCTTCGATCAACGCCGGTTGCGCCATCAAAAAATCAATCGACACGATAATGTCGTTACTCTGCAAGAACGGGTTCGGCTTCGTTTCGTCTTTCGCCACGCCCACAAACAAACCGCGGATATAGCCTTCGTCCACAAGCGTAAAGAGCTGGTTGAAACGACGCTTCATTTCAATCATCCACTGGTGCTTTAGCGTTTCCGGAACAATCACAAGCGTACGCTGAATACGGCCACGAGACTTGAGCGCATGCCAAATCATGCCCGCTTCAATCGTCTTACCCAAGCCAACTTCGTCCGAAAGCATAAGCCTCGGGAGCGTAGAGCTAGAGCATGCACGATAGCAAAGGTAATACTGGTGCGGGATCATGTTCACGCGCGGACCAATCATGCCGCGTACCGGCGACGACGTCCACTTGTAATACATTTCCATCGCATCTTCATGACGCAAAAAATCACGCGACGAGCAAACTTCGTCATCGGACAAAGCCTTGAACAGCACAGCCGGTCGAGCCGTCGAAAGTTTCGAACTCAGCTCGGATTCCTTCATCTCCTTGCCGTTGCGGGCCGCATAAACCATAATTCCAGAATCTTCACGGTCAGAATCAACGACAAAGGAGACACCCTTTTCACTCTTGACGGTTTCACCCACTTGCAAAACAAAACGTTCAATCGGAGCTTCATCGGTCCTGTAAATACGAGCTTGACCGATAGACGGGAACAAAATTTTAACAGTACGGCCCTGAACTTCAGATACAATACCAAGCCCCAGGGTAGGTTCGGCTTGGCTCACGTAGCGCTGACCAATTTTAAACATCATCATAACCTGTAAATTTAGGATTTTTTCGAAAATTCGGCTTGCGAACTTTTTACTAAATTATTCCACAACATGAAATGGTTTTATATCGACACATCAATCACCGACGGGGATAGGCGTCAAGGTCCTTATTCTATCGATGAAATTAGAGATTTTGTCAACGAAGGCAAAATAAAAGACGAAACTTTAGTCTGGCACACCGGCGAAGCTAATTGGAAAGCATGGAAGGATTTTCCCGAAGCAAGCGAACCCCCAGAGCCAAGCGAAGAAGAACTCCTCAAGCAGACGATTGAAACGCTTCTCCAGAGCAGGATGAATCGCAAGCGTTACGCCGGCTTTTTTGTACGCGCGAACGCCTTTATTATAGATAACATAATTCTTTCTATTTTTGGGGCACTATTCCTTTACGTCATGAGCTTGGCTGGCATGCTGGACCTCACCGCAGTCTCCGAGATCGTAAACCAGTACATCGAAAATCTGACCTCCACAGAACTTGTTTCCAAGGCACTTGAAATTCCCGGAATGTCCGCGTTCTTTACAATTTGGAGCTTTGTACAGGCTGTTTACTTTATCGTGTTCCACGCCGTCTGGGGCGCCACACCGGGCAAAAAGCTTTTGCACATCCATGTTGAAATGGCAAATGGCGAAAAG
>CAMZFJ010000422.1 GCA_947306025.1 uncultured Fibrobacter sp. | reverse complement strand
GAAATCGGCGACGAATCCTTGGTGACGTTTGACGATCTCGGACTTTCCCCGGAAATTCTTGAAGCGGTAAAACTCGCCGGTTACGAAACGCCTTCGCCCATCCAGGCAAAGGCAATTCCAGCACTTTTGCAGGGCGCAAACCTCCTCGGCACAGCGCAGACGGGTACCGGAAAGACGGCAGCATTCACGCTCCCGCTCCTCTCCCGCATCAATTTCAACACCCGCGAAACGTCCATGCTCGTACTCACGCCGACTCGCGAACTCGCGATTCAGGTTTCGGATGCCATCCAGCAGTACGCTGCGAAGATGCCTAGCGTAAGCGTTGTTCCGGTTTACGGCGGTCAGGACATTTCCATCCAATTGCGAGCCCTCAAGCGCAAAGCAAACGTTATCGTAGCCACTCCGGGCCGACTCATCGACCACATCAAGCGCGGCTCCATCACGCTCGGCGCTGTCAAGGCGATTGTCCTCGACGAAGCTGACGAAATGCTCGACATGGGCTTCATGGAAGACGTGGAAACCATCCTCAAGGAGATCCCGGCCGACGCCCAGCGCGCGCTCTTCAGCGCCACCATGCCCGATAACGTCAGGAAAATCATCAACCAGCACTTGGGCGACTATGAAGAAGCGTGCATCGAAGGCAAGACGACCACCGTCGAAAATATCCGCCAGCGTTTCTTGGCCGTGAAGAACGAACACAAGATCGAAGCGCTCGCCCGCGTTTTGGAAGGTGAGGAATTTGACGGCGTTCTGATTTTCGTACGCACCAAGCAGAACACCACCGAAGTCGCAGAAAAGCTCGAAAGCCGCGGCTTCAACGTGGCACCGCTCAACGGTGACCTCGCCCAATCCATGCGCGAACGCACCATCAACCGCCTCAAGATGGGCAAGCTCGACATCGTTGTCGCTACAGACGTGGCTGCCCGCGGTATCGATGTGGACCGCATTTCGCTCGTGGTGAACTACGACATTCCTTACGACACGGAATCCTACGTGCACCGCATTGGCCGTACAGGCCGCGCAGGCCGCAGCGGAAACGCCATTCTTTTCGTGACTCCGCGTGAACGCCGCATGCTCAAGATTATCGAAAAGGCCACGCGCCAGCCGATCGAAGCGATGGAAATGCCGACCTCTGAACAGATCAGCAAAAAGC
Organism: uncultured Fibrobacter sp.; assembly: GCA_947306025.1. Next base: position 1,565 of record CAMZFJ010000422.1, on the reverse strand, counting down.
GCGTTGACGCTTTCAAGGCTAAAGTCAAGAGCGTCGTGAGCTATGGCGAACTCGACCAGTTCAAGGAACTCGTCCGCGCACTCGTTTCCGACGGTTCGACCCTTCGACAGGCTCAGGGACCGAACCCAACTATCAACGAAACAGAGAGCGCAAAACCTGTCGAAGTGACCGAAGAGAATGTTGCAATTCCGTTGACCGCCGAAGACATTGCCGCCGCCGTCATCAAGATGTACCAGAAAAAGCAGCCGCTCTTCCCGAACCTCCCGCCGCTCGAAGCCCCGAAGGAACGTCGCGAAAAAGTCCGTAGCGGCAGAGATTTCCTCGGCGAAGGCAACCGCAACGATGACAACTTCGGCCTCAACAACGAAGAACAGAAACGCTTAAGGAAAGAACGCAAGGAAGGCATGAACGGAGTCGAAGAAGGCTACTTGCGCTATTACCTCGGCGTCGGACGCATTGACCACGTGACCCCGCGCGACATCGTGGGCGCCATCGCTGGCGAAGCCAACATCAATAGCAGCAACATCGGACGCATCAAGCTTTTCGACAAGTTCAGTACCGTCGAACTGCCGGAAACGCTCCCGCAAGACGTTCTCGACATCTTGTCCGAAATGACCATCCGTGGTAACGACGCCCGCTTCCGTGTAATGACCGACGAACCGCCCGAGGGCCCGGCACCGGGAACAAGACCGCACGCCAGCCGCGAAGAACGCCGCAGTTTCCACAGAGACCGTAAGGGCGGATTCCGCGATGACGATCGCCGTGGCGGATTCCGCAAAGACCGCGGAGAACGTGGCGAACGCAGCTTTGGTGACAAGCCTTTCGAAAACCGCAAAGCCCGCCGCGAACGCGAATTTGCCGACCGCAAGCCGGGCAAGTTCGAAGACAGACCGTTCCGCAAGGACCACGACGAGCGCAGCTTTGGCGATAAGCCATTCCGCAAGACCCGCCGTTTCGGAAGACACTAACATCCCAGATATTTTGAATAACGGAGTCCATTAGGGCTCCGTTTCTTTTATATATTGTTTACAAATTAAGGTTATCTAAGAAAAAAATTAATTTTGTCGTTTGCTCTTACAGCACTTATTTTTTCGGGTTGTTCTCTTTTTAAACCCAAATTTCCATCGAGTATTCCCGTGCGGATTCCCGGCAAAACAAAGCATCAGCAAATATATCCAAAGTGAAGAATAGTTTAGCGATTCCGTCACATGCAATGGCGAACAAATCAATGCACTCTGGGCATATTTTTCAGCCCCAGGCGATGCAAAAGTCATGGAAAAAATCGAGAAAACGATGAATGTCTACAATCGGCGATGCTGTTTTGAATGCCTACATGAAACGCTAGTTTTTAGAGCCATGAAAAACAAGGACGTTTACGACAAGCTCGTCGAAATTCGTGACAAGGACTGCGCAAAGGCACCAAACCCAGCAGGATGTGCCGAATACATCAACAACCGGTATATTTCCCCAGTAAGCACATGCGAATGACGAAAAATTGACTAATAAAAAAAGGGCTTAAGTGTCAAAAGGATACCTAAAAAAGGGTATCCTTTGCATTAAGTGTC
>CAMZFJ010000421.1 GCA_947306025.1 uncultured Fibrobacter sp. | reverse complement strand
GTTTCGCGGAGCATTTCCATGTCGTAGCGGGTGCGGCTCGAAAGGCGTGCCGATTCAAGCACCTTGCCTTCCTTGTCGAGTTCGGCTAGGCGGTCGGTGAGTTCCATCTGGATGCGTTGCAACATGCCCGCGCGGTTTTCTTCTTTGGTCACAAAGTGCTTTGCTGGGGCAATCGTCAGTTCTTCGACTTCCTTGATGACTTCGCCTGTGACAATGTTGAAGCGGCAAAGGCGATCGACTTCGTCGCCGAAAAGTTCAATGCGGAGGCCATCTTCGTCGTAGCTCGGGTGGACTTCGATCACGTCACCGCGGACGCGGAACGAACCTCGGTCGAGGCTAAAATCGTTGCGGGAATATTGAATGTGGACAAGGTCACGGAGAATCTTGTCGCGGTCGTAAATGTCGCCCTTTTTGATACGGACCATCAAGTCGAAGTATTCGCTGGGGCTACCCAAACCGTAAATGCAGCTCACGGAAGCGACGATGATGACATCGCGGCGGGTGAGGAGGTTGGCTGTTGCTCGCAGACGGAGCTTGTCGATTTCGTCGTTGATGCTTGCGTCTTTTTCGATGAATGTGTCCGTGTGGGGAATGTAGGCTTCGGGCTGGTAGTAGTCGTAGTAGCTCACGAAGTATTCCACCGCGTTGTTCGGGAAGAACGACTTGAATTCCTGATAGAGCTGGGCGGCGAGCGTCTTGTTGTGCGTGAGGATGAGCGTCGGCTTTCCGACGTTCTTGATGACGTTTGCCATCGTGAACGTTTTGCCGGACCCCGTCACGCCGAGAAGCGTCTGGAACTGTTCGCCGTTCTTGAAACCTTCCGTCAATTCTTCGATGGCCTTGGGTTGGTCGCCTGCGGCGCCGTAAGGACTCACGAGGTCAAAATCCGCACGCGTGGGCGCCTGGAACTGCTTGAGTTTTCCGGGCAAGCTCTTGGAAGGCGGTAGCGGTTTCGCTATCGGTTTTGCATACGGATCGGGTGTGATTGTCTTACGTGCGCGAGCCATTGAGGTATGAGGTCGCACCTTCGGTGCTTTGAGGTTGTGGGGACGGCGCGATGCGCCTTTGAGCTCTTCAAAAAGATAGTAAAAGAAAAAATCTTGGAATGAACATGTTTGCCCATAGCCCAGAGCGAAGCGACCTCAAAGTGCGAAGCACGACCTCATAGCCGTCTACTATTTTTCTACATTGCATTCCATGCTTTGCAATCGAATTCTTGGTACTACGCATCACGGCACTTACAAGAAGGTCGTTGACGTTCCTCTTTTGCGCGAGGAACTGACAGCGCGTTCTATCCGCTGCATCGCACGCGATGGCGTCGAAATTGAAATCGATGTCTATGAGGACTTGCAAGAAGGCGATATCGTTGCCGAGACAGACTTTAACGTTTACGCCATCAAGATTTACGTGCCCAAGAAAAAGCCGGTTGAAGAACAACGCCCGGTTTTCAAGAGCTATTTGTAGGGATTTTTATTCCCTAATGCAGAGGCTTTCTTTTACGGTAATGCGTTCTTTGCCGAGGAGCTTGTTGAGGCGGCAACGGAAAAGCGGGATGGCGGCGATGGTGCCCAATGCGACAATCGGGATGGCGATGTAGGCGATTCCCGGTTGGTCAATTTGTGGCTTGAAAAAGAGTCGCAACATCAGGACAATCCACCAGTGAACGGCGAGAATCACAAGCGCGTTGCGGGAGATGTTTCGCAAAATGCCTTTGGTGATGCGGATTGGCGCGATGTCGGGAAGTTTGCTTGCTAAAAGGAATGTGGCGATGAGGCCGATAATGCCTGTGATGGAACTTGCGACAAATTGGGGGAGGCTTTTGCCCAAGTCGTTATTCATGATGCTGAAATTCGGGCTCGGCGATTCCAAAAAAGCGTATGCGATAAAGCTTACGATTCCGATGGCAGCAACGACGGCTGTGTTTTTTGCGGCGTGAGCGGCGCTCGCAGAAATGGCGCTGTGAATTTTTTTGATGGGTTCCTTGCAGAGCCAACCGCAGCCGAAGAAGAATAAAATCGTGAGGTCGCGTTCAATGCCAAACGGCAAGTGAAAGTGGTTCGTGTTCAAAAGCCAACCGCCGAGCAAGCCTTCGATTGCCATGATGGCGATAAACAATTTGGGATTGATTTGCTTTTTGGACATTCCGTGAAGCCAGTAAAAGAGCAGGCTGACGGAGTAAAGCGTAAATACAAACCAGAGTGGTCCCGCGCCAACAGAAGATTTCCCGGCGATGAATATTTTAGCGATGTTCCAATAAATGTATTGCCATGTGCTGTTGATGTCGGGAATTGTGTTTACGACCATCATCGTGGGGGACTTGGGATAAAGCGAAAAATTGTAAACGACAGGGTCAATCGCAAAAAAGAGAAACGAGAGAAAAAAGTAGGGATTCAGTAGAACTTTTGTTTTGTGAATAAAATAGCTCTTGAAATCGCTGAATCTTTTTGTGCTGAAAAGGAATCCCGAAATAAAGAAAAATGCCGACATGCGGAGTGCACTCAAATGCCACATTCCAAGGTGGGCGTTCGGAAAATTCTGCTCGATGTGAAAAAGGCAAACGAGCAAAAGAACGAATCCCTTGAACTCGTCAATCCAGCTGATTCTCGCTTGCCCGTTGTTGCTCATAACAAAGGTCCCTGAGCCTGTCGAAGGGTTAATACCACATTTTCTCGTCGCCGATTGTAGTGCAGGGACCGTGTCCCGGGAATACGATGGTTTCGCTGG
>CAMZFJ010000420.1 GCA_947306025.1 uncultured Fibrobacter sp. | reverse complement strand
GGCCTTGGTGCGGAGCTTCTTGAACACTTCGGCATTCGCCCAGATTTCGTCAAACGGTGTATCGTGAACATCGCCCGCTTCTTCCATCATGTAAGCGCACGGACGCACCTTGCCAATCGGGCTTACGATGCAGTAGTCGAGACCAGCGAGGCAGCCACGGCTGTAGCGCGTCTTGATGTCGAGCTGGTCAGCGATGCGGAGGAACTGCGGGGCACAAGTCGGCTTCACAGGAATACCGAGCGTGCGGCTCTTTTCCATAATCTTGCGGAGGAGGCCTTCGTATTCGGCAACGCGGAGCGCATGGTCTTCGATTTCCTTGCCGCGACCGACCGGGATGAGGAAGAAAATCTGGTGGTTCACGGCACCGATTTCTTTAGTCCAATCCATGATGTCAAAAATTTCGTTCTGGTTCCAGTCCATAATCGTAGTGTGGATCTGGAACGGGAGGCCAGCCGCCTTGCAGTTTTCAATGCCCATCATCGTAAGTTCAAACGCATTCGGAAGGCCGCGGAAATCGTTATGGCGAGCAGGGTCAATGCTATCAACGCTGATGCCCATCGCCATGGCGCCCGCTTCCTTGAGCTTAATTGCGAGGTCATGCGTGATGAGCGTTCCGTTCGTGCCAAACACCGGGCGGAGTCCACGTTCGCGGGCATGGGCCACAAGTTCCACAATGTCCGGGCGGGTCATCGGTTCGCCACCGCTGAAAATCATGATCTTAAATCCGGCCTTGGCAATCTCGTCGATGAGCTTGAGCGCTTCTGCCGTTGTAAGTTCGGCTGATTTATTTTCGCCAGCATCCTGATAGCAGTGTTTGCACGTCAAGTTACACTTATTCGTTGTCATCCAAGAGACGATCATGCCATAAACCTCGTTCGTTTTCGCTCAAATATAGAAAAAGCCCGAAACTCAAGCCGGACTATAAAACATTCAATCTAGACTAAAACGGGACGCACCGTCTGCAACCAAGAAGTGCAGATTTTCAAATGAGCAAAATTTTACTTTAAATAAAAAGATAAAATAAAAAAATGATGCAAAGGCCAAGCAAAAACAAGGCCTGCTTCAATCCACGAAAAAATCAAATACGGCAAAATAAGCTATTTTTTTCATGATATTCGCCTTATCGCGGCTCATAGCTACGTTTAATATAGCGTTAAAATATTAAAAATATATTTACATTTATAAATATACGGTAAAGGGGATTTAGACACTTTTAAATCCGCACAAAAAAAGCTAACTTTAAACAAAATCTCACAAAGAATGATTCCGGTACAAATGTCGGAATAAACATCAAAAAAAATTTATGAACAGAAGAAGAGTTGTTATTACCGGCATGGGCGCGGTAACCCCGATTGGTAAATCAGCCCCCGAACTTTGGAACGCTATCAAGGCAGGCAAGTGCGGCATCGCTCCCATCACATTATTCGATGCGACAAACTGTCCCGTAAAAATTGCGGCAGAAGTCAAGGATTTTAAGCCTGAAGAACACGGCATCGACCCGAAGGAAGCACGCCGCATGGCCCGCTTCACGCAGTTCCTCGTCGCAGCCGCTAACGAAGCGGTCAAGGACGCAAGCCTCAGCCGCGAAATGCTCGCAGAAGATACAACAGGCATTGTCGCTGGTAACGGTCTTGCCGGCATGGACGTCATCGAAGAAACGTACAGCAAGTACCTCGAAGGTGGCCGCCGCCGCGTCTCGCCGCTTGCCATGCCAGAACTCATCGCCAACGAAGCTTGCGCAAACGTTTCGATTGCACTTGGCATCACTGGTTCTGCACACACGGTCTGCACCGCCTGTGCCTCCGGCACGGACGCCATCGGCGTTGCACTGGACTCCGTTCGCTCTGGCCGCCTGGACGTTTGCCTCGCGGGCGGTTCCGAAAGTGCCATCACGGATTATTCCATCAAGAGTTTTGCCGGCATGCATGCGCTCACCGACAAGTTCAATGACGCTCCCGAAAAGGCATCCCGCCCGTTCGACAAGGACCGTTCCGGTTTCGTGATGGGCGAAGCTGGAGCTATTCTCGTGCTCGAAGAACTTGAACACGCCAAGGCCCGCGGCGCCAAGATTTACGCCGAAGTTGCCGGTTACGGTTCCTCTGCAGACGCCTACCACATCACGAGCCCGCGCCCGGGTGGAGAAACTTGCGCGAAGGCCATGACCAAGGCTTTGAAAGATGCAGGCATCGCTCCGACAGACGTAGATTACTACAATGCCCACGGCACATCCACGCATTTGAACGACCTCACCGAAACGCAGATGCTCAAGATTGCGCTCGGCGAACACGCCTACAAAATCAAGGTGTCGAGCACCAAGAGCATGACCGGTCATTGCGTCGGTGCAGCAGGCGTTATCGAAGCCATGATTAGCACACTCGCCATCCGCGATTCGTTCTACCCCGCCACCATCAACCTCGACAACCCGGATGCAGAATGCGACCTCGACTACGTGCCGCACAAGGGCGTCGAAGGGAATATCGATGTTGCAGTGTCTGCCTCGCTTGGCTTTGGCGGTCACAACGGTATCGTCGTCATCAAAAAGTTTAAAGATTAAACAAAGGAGCCGCTATGTCTGATTGGCTTTTTAAATCCTGGGTTAAAGCAACTATCTGCAGTGCAGTATTGTTCTTTTTCTACCACCTCTTCATTTCGCAGAAGTTGGAAGAAGAAGTTTCCACAAAAACTAAGGAACAAGAGTAGCTTATGGAACAGAATAAAGATATCGCC
>CAMZFJ010000419.1 GCA_947306025.1 uncultured Fibrobacter sp. | reverse complement strand
TATAGCCGCCCCTGTCTTTCACAGTGATCGTCACTATTATTAAAACATCCAGACCAGCCGCGAACAGAATCTAAAACGTTATCCAAATTTTCTTGATAATTGAGATTTTCGGCCATCCATACTCGCCCGCCAATATCTATTGTCTTATACGTCCGCTGGTCACGGGAATCGAAAAAGAAATTTGCTCGAAATTCCGCACCGGACGGAGCTGAATCAGAGCAGGCCAAAATGCCAACAACAAGCAAAGCGAAGCCACAAATCTGTATTTTATCTTTCATACAATTAAAATAAGTTTTTTAATAGAATTTTTTCATTCTTGCGACAACAACTAAACCTTATTTTCTACTAACCAACAACTCTTAACCAATAACTATTTTCTATATTTGTGCGCGGAATGACGATTTGATGAACAAACCGCCACGGTTAATACGAGGCACTCGATGGACTTGAAAATACTCCCTCAGCCAGACGATGTTACGTGCGGACCGACTAGCCTACACGCAGTTTACTCTTATCTTGGCTATAACATCCCCCTAAAAAAGCTCATTTCCGAAATTGAATTTTTGGAAGAGGGTGGTACGCTAGGCGTCTTTCTTGGTATTGACGCTCTCAAACGCGGATTCAAGGCTACAATTTATTCATACAATTTAAAGATTTTCGACCCGACATGGAGCAAGCTCAAGATGCCCGAGCTTCGCGCAAAACTTGTCGCTTTGCACAAGGCAAAACACGCTCCCAAACTTAAAAAGGCTATTGACGCCTATATTAGATTTATCGACTTGGGTGGAACGGTCGCTACGGCAGACCTTCGCGCAAGCATGTTCGAAGGTTACTTCAAACGCGGCATTCCTGTACTTTGCGGACTCAGCGCCACTTACCTTTACCGCTCCCCCCGCGAATACACAAACGATAAGGACCAATCGGTTTTTGACGATATCCACGGCGAGCCCATGGGCCACTTTGTGGTGCTTTACGGACTTGACGAGAAAAAACAGTTCATGGTTGCAGACCCGGATTGTACAAACCCGATGGCTAACGGTCCTTATTACAAAGTAGACAAATTCCGTCTGATCCACAGCATTTTGCTGGGTGTCATGACGTACGATGGAAACATTCTTGTTGTGGAGAAAAAATGAAGAACACTCCGGCACTGATGATTACCTGCGAACACGCGAGCAACGCTCTGCCGGATTTCGTATTGCGCGCATTCCGCGATAGCGACGGGATTCCAGACGATGTCCTCGCCTCCCACCGCGGTTACGACATCGGCGCGTACAAAATATTTTCGATTCTTGTAAAACGTTTAAAGCCGGACTTTCACAGCGCAAGCAAGTTCTCACGTCTTGTCGTAGACATGAATCGCAGTTCGACAAGCAAGTCGTTCTATTCGGAATATACATCAAGCTTGCCAAACACAGTCAAAGCACGCATGCTTAGCCTCTGGGAAAAATACCGTGAGAAAATCGAAAGCTTTGTCGCGGGTAAAATTCCCGAAAAACAGCGCAAAGCAGCCAAAGAGGCCCCACTTAAAGTCATTCACTTGGGCATCCACAGCTTTACGCCGGTCTTGAACGGAGTCGAGCGCGACGCCGACGTGGGGATTCTTTACGACCCGAGCCGCCCATTCGAAGCCAAAATTGCAGAGATTCTTATCAAGAACATTCGCGATCGCGAACCGTCACTGCGCATCCGCAAAAATTACCCGTACCTTGGCAAATCCGACGGACTCACCACCACACTCCGACAAAAATTCGGACCCGCCTACGCCGGCCTTGAAATCGAGATCAACCAGAAATTGCTGAGCAAGTAACGCCCTGGGGCCCCGCCCGCATGACGTACTTTTAGCATTCTTCAAAAAAACAAATAACGAAACCTTAAATTCTCGTCTTTTTTCAAAAAACTTACAGTTTTTCCTAATAATCTTATTTAATTTTATGCGTGGATTTTTGCCCTTATGCGTGTGCCACACGCCATAGGTGTATATGATCAGATTTTTTCGAAAAAACCTAAAAAATGGAGATAGTCCATGGCAAAAAAGATGATTGCGGTTGATGGTAACGAAGCAACCGCTAACGTCGCCCACAAGTTGAGCGAAGTTATTGCAATTTACCCCATTACCCCGTCCAGCCCGATGGCCGAACATTCCGACAACTGGAGTGCCAAGGGCCAGAAGAATATTTGGGGTCAAGTTCCTCGCGTATTTGAAATGCAGTCCGAAGGTGGTGCCGCTGGTACCGTTCACGGCGCTTTGCAGACTGGTGCCCTGACCACTACGTTCACGGCTTCCCAGGGTCTTCTCTTGATGATCCCGAACATGTACAAGATTGCTGGCGAACTGACACCCGCAGTCTTCCATGTGACCGCCCGTGCTCTTGCTATGCAGGGCCTTTCTATTTTCGGTGACCACTCCGACGTTATGGCTTGCCGCCAGACCGGTTTTGCAATGCTCGCCTCCTCTTGCGTTCAGGAATGCCAGGACCTCGCTCTCGTGGCCCACGCTTCTACGCTCGAAAGCCGCGTCCCGTTCATGCACTTCTTTGACGGCTTCCGCACTTCTCACGAAGTCATGAAGATCGAAGCTCTCGATGAAAACGTCATCCGCGACGTTATCGACGACAAGTACGTCAAGGCTTGCCGTGCACGCGCTATGACACCGGACCGTCCGACCATGCGCGGTACCGCTCAGAACCCGGACGTTTACTTCCAGGGTCGCGAAACAGTGAACCCGTTCTACGCCA
>CAMZFJ010000418.1 GCA_947306025.1 uncultured Fibrobacter sp. | reverse complement strand
AAAACAACGAATTCACCGACCTCTGCAGCCGTCACTTGTACGAACTCGCCGCCAATTGCGTGATGACCCAGTTGCTCCTCCGCGACGCTACCAAGGCACCGGAACAGTTCGACAAGAGCATGAAGGTGTACTTGAACCTCGCCGAAGCCGAAGTCGCCAAGCACTACAACTTCGTGAAGAGCGTGAACGTGGATAGCATGGAGAGCTACCGCAAGTAGGTGACAGGTTTTAGGTTATATGTATTAGGTCTATAATCGCGGCTACGCCGCCTACTAACGATAGTCGCGAAACCTACACTTTGTCATCCTGAGCGAAGTCTAAGGATCTAAAAATTCAGCCCCGGCTCATTGCGAGTCGGGGCTTATTTAGTTTCAACTTTCGCACGCCATCATAGACTTTGTCCTAATTCAAAGGCTTTCTGGAGCGCATCACTGTTTCTGATATCGCCTTTATCTTTTGCGCCACGCACGAGCACCTGGCCCATATCTTCTAGCTTGAAGAAGTTCAGACAAAGTTTATACTGCGTGAGGATGCTGTCGAACAGTTCCGGGAGCGACGCGGCACCGACCAAGAGCAACGCCATCTTGTGGATGTGAAATGTATCGCGAATCGGATTGTGGAAGCGGTCGATGACCGTTTTCAGTTGCGCGCTCAAGCCGTAGAAATAAACTGGCGAAGCGATGACGAGCATTTCAGCCTTGGACATTTTTTCGTAGATAATTTGCATGTCGTCTTTTTGGCAGCACTTGTGGTCTTCGCGGGCAAAGCACGAATTGCAACCGATACAAGGATTGACCTTGTAATCATGAACAGAAACGACCTCAACTTGGTGCTTTGGAGAAGCGCCCTTCACAAACGATTCCACCAGCAAATCTGTATTGCCGCCCTTGCGCGGACTTCCCGAAAGAATCAAAATATTCATACCTAATCCACCGTCATATAGTTTGTTGCTACAATCTAAAAAAAGGCAACAGCCATGTTACCACGGTCCATGGCAAGACTTTCTATATTTGACACAAAGGACATATCGTATGTGCAAACAATTTCTACTCTGCATCCTGTTTACCGTTTCTGCTTTATTCGCCGGTGAAAAAGTCGATCATAATGTGAGTTTCAGCTACGGAGTTTTCAACCTGACCGGAGGAAGCATCGTTGCAGGGAACGCCATTGCAGATTCTTTCGGTGCGGAAAACGAAAAGGACGACGTTAATCTTTTGACATTGAGTTCGTTCAATGTGGCATACGGATATCAGCTATGGGAAAAATTGGAAATCGGCGGGATACTGACTTATTCATACACCGGTTCTGGTTATAACTATCACTCCGTAACACTCATGCCTAAGGCTAAATTGAATTGGATTAACAAAATGGATTTTCGTTTTTATTCGCTATTGGCAATCGGTCCCACGTTCGGTTTCAACAGCGACAAGTTTGAAGTGGAAGCTTTATGGCAAGCATCCTTAGTCGGATTTGAGTTTGGAGACGACATTTCTTTCTTTTTTGAGCTCGGCGTTGGTCAGGCGGGCGGATTTGTAGCCGGCGTAAAGTTCGAGTTGTAGTTGGTTCACTACGCAAAAAATAATGGCGTTCCTCCCCAATGCCATTCAAGAAACAATGGTTCCTCGCATATGCGAGGATGACAAGTCGAAAAACTTAGCGACGGCATGAAGACCAAAGACATTGCAGCCAAATTACTTGGGAATACGCGCGACGGCCCCCCCCTGCGCGGACCGGCTCGCCCGTGCGGTTCTCGGGAAGGGTGCTTAAAATCCACAAAATACCGGAGATTAGCCAACTTGCTTGGTGTTTCACGCGCAATAAAGAGCTATCTTTGCATACGAAATGGAACTGATCAAGAATTACGACATTAGAGTTTTGTGCAATCCCGGTGTGGAATCGGCACAGTTGCTTACGCCCGACAACAGCAGGTCAGGAAAGGTTTCGGTCACGAAAGTTTCCGTAATGCCGGGAGCAGAGCAGCCGCGTCACAAGCACTATACGTCGGAACAGGTCTGGGTTGCCATCAACGGGCACGGAGTTCTCTTATTGGCTGACGACAAGGAAGTGCCGTTTGAGGCTGGCGATGTCGTCCGTTTTTCGGAAAAGGAAATTCACGGGCTCAAGAACATGGGTTCCGATATTTTCGAATACATTTCTATCAGCACGCCGCCGATGAATTTTGCATACGCGTACATGCACGAGAGATAAAAAAAGGCGGCCGAGGCCGCCATTATTATTTCAGATTTTTCGACTTCGCTCCGCACAGGATGCACGAGCCTGTGCAGCACTTGCTTTATTATTTCAAGAAAAGCGAAATTTTGCCGAAGTCCAGTATCGTAATGAACACGAAGAAGCTGATGAAGAAGGCTGCCGCGACGTTCTGGATTACGGATTGAGTCTTGAGGCTCAGCGGCTTACCGCGCACTTTTTCGATTCCAAGGAACATAAGCAAACCACCATCTGTAATTGCAAGCGGGAGCAAGTTCATTACGCCCAAGTTAATGCTGATGAGCGCAAGGAGCATCAGGAAATCCTGGAAGCCGCTCATCCACACGTTGCCCATCACGGCGACAATCGAGACCGGGCCGGAGAACGCATCGACTTTAACTTGTCCTTGGAACAAACGTTTGAAGTAGCGGAATATGCTCGTGGTCATTTTCCAGCTTGTAGCGCAAGTTTTTTCGAACGCTTCAATCGGGCCGCGGCGCACGAGGTGCGTTTCGCTGAACATCACGTACCCCATCTGGA
>CAMZFJ010000417.1 GCA_947306025.1 uncultured Fibrobacter sp. | reverse complement strand
CTTACCTTTGTGGCTTCGTTTGCAACCACATAACAGGCGTACTATGGAAAATGGAATCGTGATCCCCCCGGGGGGACTGTTGGGTTTTTCAATGGACGACTATGAGGCGGAGGAGAGGGGCATGCTGACCATACTCCAGGAGCATGTCACGGTGACCCCTTACAAGAACCGTTTCGTATTGGCCATCCATCCAAAACTATACGACTTTCTGTACGGGCGAATCAAGAAAGGGATCGGGAAAGGTAGAAGCGACACAACCAAGAACCTGGTGCAGTTGGTGTCGCTCATGATTGCTTTTGCAGACCCCAGGAAAAACGAGGTGGTCCTCTATGAGACTGATCTGGCAAAACTCTTGGACGTCAGTGTCAGGATGGTCCAGAGGTATCTTTTCAGATGCCACAACGTTTTTTTCCTCGCATTGCATGGCGACAACCTTGCATCTTATTTCGAAATGCAAAGCGGGAAGACAGACACCCTTCTTCCGGTCAAATACCAGCTGATGGAGAAAAAAAGTTTCAGCGGGTTTGATTTTTCCAAGGAAGCTCCGGCGGAAAAAGCTTGGGTCAAGTTCAAGTATAACTCCAAGGAATTGGTCATAAATTTTAAAATCGACAAATTATTTTTAAAATATAAATATATTCCCACTCCGCGTGTAAAATACGGACGACATGTTGAATCGCAAGTTGTTAATAATCAGTTAGATGAAAGTGTCTTTTTTGAACACTTCAACAACCCGATTTACGAGCCCGAATTTGACGTGGTGAACACCCCTTATCCCGTCAATTGGTGCCGCCATCCCGACCCCAAAGCCTACTTCAATAAAGGCAGGTGGTACCATGGATCCATTCACGGGACCAAGAAAGACAAGCAAAGAGAAATGTATCTTGAATACAAAGGGCTGACCCATGAAATCGACATGCACAATGCCATGTTCTATTTCATGTTTGCCCTGCTGTCAGATCCCGTCTCGAAGGAGGACAAGGCCGGGTACTACGAGACGGTGAAGGCGGGAACCTTGTATGACGACTGCATCGATTTTATTTTTGAAAACGAGAAGCGAAAGCAGGCAGAGAACAAGAATTGTGTGATAGTGCTTGATGATCAGCAGTTGCGCGGGATGCTTCCGAGCCGGGACGAAGTGAAGATGCGATTCCAGATTTACCGCAACATTGAGAGCGAGCACAAGGAGTGGATCAGGGATATCGCGGAGTTCATGGGCACTAGATTCCCGACCGTCCATGAATGGATGCTGGAGCAGATTGAGGTGTTGCAGAACAGGCTGGCATGGTGCGAGACGGACTTCATGACCTTCGTGGGTGAGAGGCTTGCCGCCGAGAAAATCCGGTTCGACTGGCTGCACGACGCCGTGTATGTATCCGAAGCCGACAGTGCTAGGGCACAGGAAATTTGGGACTCAGTAAGGGACGAGTTCGAGAAACACTTCGCTGCGGTTCAAAAGTAACGGCAGGGTTTACTCCGCCAACAAGTCAGTTGAAGGTTTTTTTGCGGCCGGTTTCTTGCCGACCTTATCCTTTACCAGATACTGGACATAAAAATAGAAGTTTCCGCAGTCGTCGTCTGTCTTTACGAACGGATCCCTTCTGGCGAAGCCCTCTTTGACCGCATTCCAGAAAATCAAGTGTGTAGGAGGATCCTGGGGAATCATACGAGTGTTAATGTCGAAGACCTCTATGTATGGCTTTTTGCGGCTGGGTTTCCAGGTGCTATATGAGGCGATGTGAGGATAATAACCCGTCGTAGTCAAAAACCGGTCGCATTGTTGGGTTTTGAGTTTCGATTCAATATAATTTCCGTTTTGATCGAAGTAATGAATCAGTTCAGTCGGGCGCCACTTGTCGGTTTCGCACAAAAATAAATTTATTGGTAAGCCTTTTGATGAAAATGTAGTTTTCAGTTGTTTGGGGGCTTTCAGAGTATTGTTCATGGTTTATTGTGTTTCTTCGTTCTTGTTGCGTTATTGTAGTTTTACTGCATATCCTGGAATTGCCGAATTCTTCATTCGTTTTATTTCAAGCCAGGTGTTTAGCACTCTGGCTTTAAACTCAGGGGTCTGTACAATAAACCCTAAAGGCTTCGAATCGAACGAAGCGCTTGTCTTGCCTTTTACGAATTTATAGATATAATAAAACAAAAAACGGTCATTGCCGGTTTCCGACAAATCTATTTTCAAAGTCCGCGGCCTCTTCCAAAAGCCATTTCCTATCTTCACGATTTCGCTTAAAGTATCCATGGCCTTCAACTTCAGGTCGATCCGTTCCATATCTTTTGCCAGTTGCTCCTTTTCTGCTGGACTGGCCGTTATCAACTCTTTCTGACATTCGGCTATTATTTTTTTTAGAGTTTTAGGTGTGTTGAAATTTTCCCAGTTATAATTACTATAATACCATAATTTGCGATAGTCCTCGCCCAGGAAAACCGATTCAAAATTTTTAAACTCAATGATTTCCCTAATGGTTAGAACGGTTATGGAAGGATCTTTGCTGACTGCCGTCGTTTTTGTTCTACTAGTGCTCATGATAAACGGTGTTTGATAAGCGCAAAAGTATGAATAAAACAGATGGAATGCAAAGAGAAACAAATAGTAAATTATGATAGCCCCGTGGTATAACAAAAAGATACCTGGCCGATTCTCTTGAAGTCAAGCCCTGTTCACTTCTGGCATGGCTGATTTCGTCAGTTCTGGCGAGCTTTTAAGTGAAAGCAGGTCGTATTGCCGCCTTTTGGATGA
>CAMZFJ010000416.1 GCA_947306025.1 uncultured Fibrobacter sp. | reverse complement strand
CGAACAAGGTTCCGGCATTCCTCTTTAAATTCTGGCACAAGTGGAAAGACTGGACTGCCGGCTGCATCGCTGTCACCAACGACGAAATCGAAGAAATCTACACCGCCGTCAAGGACGGCACGCCGATAACAATCAAGCCTTAGAATATCGCTTCATCGACCATTCCTTGCCGCGTCAATTTCGGCATTGATTTCGTCCAAAGACATTTCAGAAGCGCCGGCACGAGCCGCATCGGCAGAAAGCCGCTGCATGGTATTTAGCATTATTCCTTCCATCGAGGACGCATTTGCCAACGAAGCGAGTTCTTTCCTGCGTTCTTCGGTAATCTGTGGCTTGCCAGCATGGTTCGCCTCAAAATCGGCAAGGATTTCTTGCTCCTCTTCGTCGAGATTGAACTTTTTCGCATGTTCTTTAAGCTTGTTTATTTGTTTATCTAGCATATTTTTTCATCTCCTTTATTACTTGACTTTCTTTTTAACTTCAACACCCTTTTTCAATCGTCTTTCAACCTTTTTCACATCCTCGCCTGCCGGCAACTTTTCAGGAACGATGCCGCGATCAAGCAACATCTTGCGGACTGCACGATTGTTGTCCACATGTTCCTTTTCAATTTTCTTCTGTCCAAAAAGATTTTTGGTTTGCGTTTTGACAGACGTCATTTCAGCAGCAAGGTCCTTGCCCTTGATACTGACTGTCGGCAAGAAATCGGCCAAGGGACGACTTGCAGGAACTTTATACTTACGCTTAAGCAAATTCGTATCGATATTAAACAAAGCTTGGTCACCCTTCGAACGGATTACCGAGAATCCCTTACTATCAACACCGCGTTCAAACAGGACTCCAGAAAGAATCTTCTCCGTCTGTGCAAAAGAAATTTCAGGTTTACGAGAATCTCCGTTCTGTGCAATCAAATAACAAGCATAGCGAGAAAGCATGTAATCATCTACTTCACGCCTTGCACCCTTAGCAAGATCGATCATTTTCCCCACGCGGGGAAAATGATCCTCAGAAAGTTCTCCCGCATTATCACAGGCTTCTTTTGCCTTGTCAATCACATTTAAAAATTTTTCCCACTTGCTATACCCAAGCAGAACAGCAAGTTCGCGAGCACTCCAGCATTCAAGGCCCTCGTACTCGCATGCAATTTGTTCAAACTTATTGAACAGTTCCTTAATTTCATTAGACTTCATATAGCCTCCATTGATGTGGCCGCATTTTACGACCGATTGATTTTTAGAGGCGTTTTTCGAATTATCCAATCATTTTCCTGATATCGGGAAAATGATTATTGGCATAAATAAAAAAAAACGCATCTCGCCTTTGATAAGACGAGATGCGTCGGGGATGCAGTAATTGTACCTAAGTTTTAAATGTTTGGCAAGGGAGGTAGAAAAATTTTACATATAAGATCTACTTTTCGATTGGCCTTTTAAAAACAACTCGTTGTCGAATAACTTGAAATAACTACATTTAATAAAAAAGACCTCTCGCAAACTTAGTTATGAAAACAAGAATAGTAAAAACATCCAAAGGGATAAAAGTTCTTTTTTCAAAGCATCACCTTCGTTCAGAGCTCAAACCCATTGGTCTCATACTTATTTTTTATTTACTGATATTTTTAGCATTCTTACCTGAAATTTTCAAAGACGCTGAATCTTCATCGTTATCGAAGTTTTCGAAGGATCGTTTAATAGACATACTCGGAATTACAAACTCATACGCATATACAAAGTGCAATTTCCTCCCCCCAAATATTCACTACTGGTACAAGCTACGAAATAATAAGGGAGAGATGGTTTATTTTTTCTTTCAAGATAAATATCCAGATGAACAAGGTATGTTTCGCTTGATTCCAGAAGCGGGTAGACTCATTGACAAAAATGATTCGCGTTTCAACCTTCCCGATTCTATGAATATTCCCTTTCAAATAGGAACAGGAACTGAGTACAACGGCAACGAAACACGAACTCTTTGTAGTCTTGAAAATGATTCGTTGCCATGTTTTATCCACACAAGAAGTGCAGGAAAAGAAGCAGACAATGATAGAAGCGAAATTTTCTTCGGATACGCTTTAAAACAAGTAGCCACCTTTATAAATTGCATAGACGGCCTAAAATGACAAAAGCAACAAATTTCAAATTGGGTTTATCCATATCCATGCTAGTTTTCATCAAGTTGTTTGCCATTGCCCTACTAGCCTTTTTGGGAACAGCGCTTGCGGATCTCAATCATTTGGATAAACCTCTTGATTGGGCGATTGAGACTGTCGTTCTCACAGCGGTATTTTGCATACCGTTTTGTTTGCCTTTATTCTTATTGCTCAAACGGAAATGTGCATCACGGCTTAAAATCCTTGTTATTTCAATAGCCCTGATTCCCGACATATTTTGCTTAGCACTCATTCCATTAATGTATTTAGCAAGCAATAAAGCATACCTGATTCCTTCTTCATTATACTATATCTACATGCCTATCATCGTCTTCGTAGAGATTCCATTTTTCTACAACTTGAAAAAATTCTTCAAGAAAAAAGAGCTCTTGAACAAAAGAAAAATGGCAAAATACGAGAATCCCATCGAGCACACCTGCGACATCAAAGAAGGTCAGCAGTGGATTTCTGTTGATGGCAAATTGCAACGACGGCTTTAGACCATTCAGCTTTTATATCGAAGTGATTGAATAATCACCAGAACAAGTTCTTATAACTCGTTCCGAGGGCGTTTGCGAGCCTGTGGGCCATCTTGCGGCCAATCGGT
>CAMZFJ010000415.1 GCA_947306025.1 uncultured Fibrobacter sp. | reverse complement strand
TCAGGAGCACGTTCGGGTACATCTTGAAGAGGTTGTCGAGAGTCGGGGTGCGGGCTGCCTTGATGGCGTTGCCTTCGACCTTATCGGTGATACCAAAACCGTCCATCACGATGGTGACAACGGGTCCCTTGATGCCGGGGAAATTGGAAAGCTTCTTGAGCATATTTACTCCATTTATAATGTTTACGAGCCAAAGATAGAAACTTTTGCGTAGGGTGCGTGAAACGGGGCTGCTTGTAGACCCACTTTTGAGCCTAGCAAAAAAAAGACCCTCCGAAGAGGGCCTTTGAAAATGGTTTTAAGCTTTGGATGACTTATTTTGCCTTGTAAAGAAGCAATGTTAAGGTCACGTCTCCGTTTGCATCTGGAAGGTTCTTTTCAAATACGATAAAGGCATAGAATCCAACTGCAGAGCCAGAGTAAGGCTGATATGTATCAGCGATACCTACGAAGAATCTGTCGTCTTCAACAAGGAAATTGGGATAGGTTTCTGCCAATGCGCTTGAGAGATAAAGGAAGTCGTCTGTTGTCGGGTCCTTGGGCAGGTACTTTCTGAAGTAGTCGTTTGCACGGTCGCTATCGCTTCTGTTGCTGTAGAGTGCAAATTTTACGCCAGTTGTACTGTACAAATCAACGGTGCCGCTAGGATTGCCCTTGAAGCAGATGTCTCCCGTTTCGGTGTCGGAGAGTGTTCCTGTGGCTGCATTGATGCACTTGTTAACCTTGGTGTCGATAGTGATTCTTACAGAGTCAAGCGGTGCTCCTGCGACGTCAGGAGGTGCGGAAGAAGAGCTTTCCGGTTCTCTGCACTTTTCGGCATCACGAGTAAAGCGGATTCTTTCGATAGATACGGAAGGAATAACTCCGTCATGGGCCGATGCTGTAATGATAAGTTCAAAATCACCGCATTCGGTATAGCCAACATCGAGGTCTGTGTAAACACCCATTTCTGACAGGCTGACAGAAGAAAGATATTCTCCTTCATAGTCCGGAACGGTTGTTACCGTTACGGTACCTTCAGGAATCATCGTTCCAGCCTTTACAATTTGGAAATCTACACCTGTGATATGGACTGCCTCTATATCAGCAACCGCGTTCGAGTCGGAAATGTCAAGCGAAATTGTACCGTCAAATCTGACCTTCGAAAGGTTGGCAGAATTTATACCCAGACCTGAGAAAATAATAGCGGTTGTTTCAGTTTCAGAGGATAGTTGAACCATGCTCGAAGAACTGCCGCCTGTCGACTGACCGGGTTGTATGATTGTGTTATTTGCATCTTCACCACAGGCAACAAAGCTTAATGCACTCAGACTGAATGCTGATGCGAGGATAATTGGTGTGATAAACTTTGAATTCATTGTAATACCCTTTCTATGTAATCTTTGAATTAAAATAAACAAAATATGTGAAAAAAGCACTAAGAATTTTTCTTTTTATAATAATACAAAAATAAAGAAATGCCGCGGAACTAGATAAATCGCGCGTGTGACGAATATTATAATAAATTTGTAAATAAATTTATACACTAAATATTCATGGAGCGTATAATATCGCGGATTCGGGCGGCTTCTTCGAAGTCGAGACGTGCGGCTGCCTCCTTCATTTGCTTTTCGAGGGCGGCGAGCTTGGAAGAACTTTGACTGGATCCTTCCCCTATCATGCTACGCATTTCAGGGTCAGGATGACGAGATGCGGGTGCCTTCTTCTTGCCTGTTGCAGACTTTTTCCTGTAATTCGACGGTTGCAGCGGTTCCATCGGGCGGATACCTAAATTAGTTCCTAGTTCGGAGTTACTAGTTACTAGGGATTCATCGTCGTCGCTCTCGTCTCTTTCCCAGGTTGGTGAGCCTGTCGAACCATCGTCTAAGTCTCCCAGCGGGTCAATGATTCGCAAATCTTCTTCGATCTTGCGGGTGACGGACTTCGGGGTGATTCCGTGTTCCTTGTTGAATTCTTCCTGGAGGCCACGGCGGCGGTTTGTTTCGTCGATAGCCTTTTGCAGACTTTCGGTCATGTTGTCGGCGAACAAAAGGACGGTGCCGTTCACGTTGCGGCTCGCGCGGCCCATCGTCTGGATGAGGCTCCTGTAATTGCGGAGGAAACCTTCCTTGTCAGCGTCGAGAATCGCGACCATGCTCACTTCGGGGAGGTCGAGACCTTCGCGCAAGAGGTTGATGCCCACGAGTACGTCAAATTCGCCACTGCGCAGTCCGCGGATAAGTTCGTGGCGTTCAAGCGTCTTGATGTCCGAATGGAGGTATTTGGCGCGGATGCCCGCTTCGATGAAAAATTCCGTGAGGTCTTGCGCCATCTTCTTGGTGAGCGTCGTGACGAGTACGCGGTCGCCGTTTTTCACGACTTCTTCGATGCGGTACAGGAGCACGTCCATTTGGCCTTGGATCGGGAACAGCTCGATTTTCGGGTCCAAAAGTCCGGTCGGACGGTTGATCTGTTCGGTGACCACGCCGCTAGTTTTCTTGAGTTCGTAATCGCCGGGCGTAGCGCTCACAAAAAGCACTTGCTTCGGGTACATGTACTCGAATTCGGCAAAGTTCATCGGGCGGTTGTCGAGAGCGCAGGGGAGGCGGAACCCGTATTGCACGAGCGTGGTCTTGCGGGATTTGTCGCCTTCGGCCATGCCGCCCACTTGCGGGATGCTCACGTGGGATTCGTCAATCATCAAAAGCCAATCATCGCCAAAGTAGTCGATAAGCGTAAAGGGGCGTGTGCCTGGAGCGCGGTCTTCGATGATGCGGGAGTA
>CAMZFJ010000414.1 GCA_947306025.1 uncultured Fibrobacter sp. | reverse complement strand
TGATTGCGAACAAGGGCGAAGGCAACGGAAGCATCGCTGTGATGGTCGGCAAGAATGTCCAGGCTAAGGGCATTAAGGCTGGCGACATGGTGCGTGACCTCGCTGCCGCTTGCAACGGTAAGGGCGGTGGCCGTCCGGACCGTGCTCAGGCTGGTACTCGCGAACCGGAAAAGATTGCCGAAGCTATCGCTAACGCTAACAACTGGATTCGCGCCAAGTTGGGTGCTTAGTTAGACGAAAGAATCTCAAAATTTTCAGGCGGCCTTAGGGTCGCCTTTTTTTGTTTGTGGACCGGGGGCCGCGCGCTTCTCAATCTCGCGGCATTAAAACGCACTCGGCTCCTGCGCGCTTCTCGGTTGCGCGTCTCTCGTAAAAAAGCAACAGCCTGTTGCTTGCTTTTGCTATAGCTTGGTTCTATATTATACTCGTCAAAAGAAATGATAAACGATTAAAAATATTTTATTTGCAAAAGGAGAATATTATGGAAGTACGAGAAGTTTTGCTTAAGTTGCGCTCGAATCAAAACCTGACCCAGGACCAGATGGCCGAACGCTTGCATGTAACGCGCCAAGCTGTGAGCCGCTGGGAAACTGGCGAAACCCAGCCGAATACCGAAATGCTCAAAGTCATCTCCCGTGAATTCGACGTGTCCATCAACACGTTGCTCGGCGCTCCGCGCCAACTCTTCTGCCAATGCTGCGGAATGCCTCTCAGCGAAGATTCCATGATCAGCCGTGAACCCAGCGGCGAATTCAACGAAGATTATTGCAAGTGGTGCTATACCGACGGTGAGTTTGTTTACAACGACAAGTCGGTCCTCCTCGATTTTCTGCTTTCGCACATGCCCAATCCCGACAATACTCCCGACGCAGAACGCCGCGCCTTTTTCGACAAACACCTCTCGCAACTAAAGCATTGGAAACAAGCGTAAAGCGTTTTGCACAAAATACGTATAGAAAAATCCTATAAAACGCTATAGTTAAATATATCTTGCTGATAACTCTTGCTAATCCTATCTTTTGTGCGAAAAAATAGGAGAGTAAAAATGAATATCAGTAAGATTATTTTGTCTGTTACTTTTGCCGCTATTGCTGCGTTTTCTGCCGAAGTCATCAAGGTTGGTGCGACTCCGGAGCCGCATGCTTCCATCTTGAACTTGGTTAAGGATGACCTTGCCAAGGCGGGTTATGAACTCAAGGTTGTTGAGTTCACAGATTACGTGACTCCGAACGAGGCGCTGGAATCTGGCGAATTAGATGCCAATTACTTCCAGCATTTGCCTTACCTCGAAAGTTTCAATAAAGAAAAGGGAACGCATCTTGTGAATGCGGGCGGCATTCATGTGGAACCTTTCGCACTTTATCCGTCGAAGAATTCCAAGAAAAAGGTCAAATCGCTTGCGGATTTGAAGAAAGGTGCAACGATTGCGATTCCGAACGACCCGACCAACGAAGGGCGCGCCTTGCTTTTGTTGCAGGCTGCTGGCCTTATTAAGCTTGACCCCAAGGCGGGTATCACGGCGACTCCCATCGACATTGTCGATAACCCGAAAAAGCTGAAGTTCAAGGAACTGGAGGCGGCTTCGCTCCCGCGCATTTTGCAGGATGTGGATGCGGCAGCCATCAACGGCAACTATGCGATTCCGGCAGGTCTTAATGCATCGTCTCATGGTTTGTTTGTTGAAAATGCGAGTTCGCCTTACGTGAATGTTATTGCGGTCAAGGCGGGTAACGAGAAGTCTGCAAAGATTCAGGCCTTGGTGAATGCGCTCAAGAGCGAAAAGGTCAAGAATTGGATTAAGGGCAAGTACACCAAGGGCGAAGTGGTTCCGGTTTTTTAGGTTGCGCGATGCAGCTTAAGCTCGAACATCTTAATAAGACATATACGACAAAACGCGCAAGCGTCACGGCAGTCAAGGATATTTCCCTTGACTTTCCTGATAATGCGATTATCGGCATTATCGGCAAGAGCGGGGCGGGCAAGTCTTCGCTATTGCGGCTTGCGAGTTTGCTAGAAACTCCCGACCAGGGCGAGGTCTATTACGACGGAGTCCGCGTAGACCATTTGCCTAAAAAGGAACTGAATCGCCGCAGGCTCGAAATCGGGATGATTTTCCAGAACTTCAACCTGTTCAGTTCGCGTACGGCGGGCAAGAATGTGGCTTTCCCGCTGGAACTTGCGGGCTGGAATCGTCGCGATATCGATGAGCGCGTTCACGAAATGCTTGCGCTTGTGGGACTCGAAGACCGCGAAAAGTCTCCGATTGCAACGCTTTCGGGTGGCCAAAAACAGCGCGTGGCGATTGCGCGCGCCCTAGCTCCGAGGCCGAATATTCTTTTTTGCGACGAGGCGACGAGTGCGCTCGACCCGCAGACAACTCGCGAAATTTTGGACCTGATCAAGAAAATTCATGCAAACATGAACCTGACGGTGGTCATGATTACGCACCAGATGGAAGTCGTTTGCGATGCCTGCCAATACGTGGCGGTTATCGATAATGGCTATGTGGTAGAGACGGGCGCGGTGTCGGATGTGTTCCATTCGCCCAAGCACGAAATTACCCGCGAGTTCCTTTCGAATATTCGTCGTAGCGAAATTTCTGTCGAGTCGGCAATCGCCTATTTGCAGGACAACGGTTACGAGGTGAGTAAAAGATGAGTCCGATAACGGAACTGGTGTTGCAGTCTACTTGGGAAACCATAGTCATGGTTTTCTTTTCGACTTTGTTTGCAGTACTTCTCGGGTTCCCGTTGGGCATTTTCCTGTTCGTGACTTCTCCACG
>CAMZFJ010000413.1 GCA_947306025.1 uncultured Fibrobacter sp. | reverse complement strand
TTTCTTGTGCTTGTCGCACTTGTGGCGTGCGGCGGTACGAATTCATCGTCTGAACCTCTTTTGGTTTTGCCGTCTACTCATGTTTTGTGTAATTGTCCTTTATTGCCCGAATTAGAAAAATTGATTGAATGATTTTTTTTACATTTACGCCATGAAATTTTAGAACCAGAATGCGCTACGGTGCGCGTTTTCTTTTGGGAGAAAATAGATGAAAAAATATCTTTTGCCATTGTTTGGTATGGCGCTGTATTTCACAGCTTGTGATGATGAACTCGCGCCAATTTCTGGAAATACGGCTGAAACTGTAGCTGCATTTAGCGACTTGAGTGAATGCAATAAAAATATTGTGGGCAAGTTCGTGTATGTGTCCGATTCTGTGAAAATGTATGCCTGCACTGACGAAGGCTGGGCTGCAATTACGGGCTCCGTCGTGAATGGTAAAAACGGAAGTAACGGCGCTGATGGTAAAAATGGCGTTGATGGCAAGAACGGTACCAACGGAAAAAATGGAACCGATGGCAAGAACGGTAAAGATGGTACGAATGGCAAGGATGGCGTTGACGGTAAAGACGGAAAGTCTTGCATTATGACCGCTTTTAAGGATGGAACGGGCTTTGATGTTATTTGTGATGGCAAGTCTATCGGAACGGTGAAGAATGGCACTGATGGTGCCAAGGGCAAAGACGGTACTAATGGTAAGGATGGAACTTCCTGCTCCGTCGCTAAAGCTGAAAAAAGCAATGATGTTATTGTAACTTGCGGAAAAGAATCTGTTACGATCCATAACGGTGTTGATGGACAACCGGGGACTCCTGGTACTAATGGCGCAAACGGTAAGGACGGAACTTCTTGCTCCGTCGCTAAAGCTGAAAATAGCGACGATGTTGTTGTGACTTGCGGCGAAAAATCTGTAACAATCCATAATGGCGTTGATGGTCAACTGGGCGCTCCCGGGGCAAGCGGCGCAAGCTGCAAGATTGCAAGTGACAAAGATGGTGTCGTTCAACTCCAGTGTGGCGAGGGTGAAAATGCAACGACGACAAAGCTTTACAAGGCGATGTGCGGCACGCTGCCTTATGACCCAGAAACGAGTTTGTGCAAGGAAGGACAAGTTTATTTCAAGTGCGGTAATGATACTTATGATCCTAAAAAAGAATTCTGCTACGAAAATCAGAAGTATGATTTCTGCGGAAATGACGAATATAATCCGTCTGAAAAATTCTGCGTTAATAACAAACTCTATGATCTTTGCAATGGCTCGGACTATGACCCGGTAGAGTACGAATGCAAAAACGGAGTTCCTGTTCAACGTCCTGATGTATGTGGTGGAATTACCTTTGACCCTGATTTGGCTTTCTGCGCTGAGTTTACAACGTCTGGAACAAAAGTAAAGCAGGTTTATAAGAAGGTTACCATTACCATGTTGGATGACCACGATTGGGTAAATGTGGTGTATTCAAAAACCTGGATGAAAGAAAACTTGAAATATGATACGGAAGGAAGCTATTGTTATAAGAATACAGCAACAAATTGCGACAAGTATGGAAAACTCTATACATGGGATGCCGCCAAGAATGCATGCCCTGATGGTTGGCATTTGCCGAGCAAAGAGGAATGGGAGGATCTTTTTAAAAGCATAGGTGGTATTGAATCTGCGGGTACAACCCTTAAGGATTCGCTAGTTTGGAATGGTATGGATTTATATGGCTTTAGTGCTCTTCCTGGTGGTGAGTTTATTTCGAATGTATCAGATTATAGATATATTGGGGATAATGGGGCTTTCTGGACATCTGATGCTGAAGGTAAGTCCAATGCGTATGGCGTTCTTTTCGCTACCGATGTAAATAAAGCTGTTATAGAAGCTCACTCAAAGAACAATCTTTTTTCAGTTCGCTGCATAAAGGATGAAAACCTTGTGACGGAATAGTCGCAAAATCCATTGAATTCTTAAAAAAGCTCTGCTCCGGCAGGGCTTTTTTACTTGTCATGCCCGCCAGTAGGCGGGCATCTCCTGTTTTGAATAGTTATATTTTGATGGAAAATCAAGGAGTTTTTATGGCAGAGATCGGTACACCTCTTAGTTCTAGTGCAACGAAGGTTCTCTTCTGTGGTTCTGGCGAACTCGGCAAGGAAGTCATCATCGAGATGATGCGTCTTGGCGTCGAAGTGATTGCAGTGGACCGTTACGCCAATGCGCCTGGCATGCAGGTGGCTCATCGCAGCTACGTGATCAACATGCTCGATGGCAAGGAACTCCGCGCTGTCATTGAAAAGGAAAAACCGGACTACATCGTGCCGGAAGTCGAAGCGATTGCAACGGATACGCTCGTGGAACTCGAAAAGGAAGGCTACAACGTCATCCCGACTGCAAAGGCCACGAAGCTCACCATGAACCGCGAAGGCATTCGCCGACTCGCTGCCGAAGAGCTTGGACTCAAAACGAGCCCGTACCGCTTTGCGGATAACTTCGAAGACTTCAAGGTTGCGGTCAAGGAAATTGGCATCCCGTGCGTGGTGAAGCCGGTGATGAGTTCTTCCGGTCATGGTCAGAGCGTCATCAAGACCGAAGCCGACATTGAAAACTCCTGGAACATTTCTCAGACGGGTGGCCGCACGGGTGCTGCTAGCCGCGTGATTGTCGAAGGCTTTGTGCCATTCGATTACGAAATTACTTTGCTCACGGTCCGCCATGTGGCAGGTACGAGCTTCCTGGAACCGATTGGCCACCACCAGGTGGGCGGCGACTATCAGGAATCTTGGCAGCCGCAGCCGATGAAGCCGGAAC
>CAMZFJ010000412.1 GCA_947306025.1 uncultured Fibrobacter sp. | reverse complement strand
ATGGCGATGGCGTTTTCTATTTCCGTCGTATTCCCGGCAGAGTCGTTGCCTAATCCGCAGGCAGCGAGAATTCCAAAGGGAACCAAATAAAGAAGCTTGTTAAAATTTTTCATTTTATTTTTCCTTCTTCTTGTTTTGAGCGACGGGGAATAGGGCGAGGTTCAGCTGCATCACGCGATCGGGAACGATGCACTTATCGACTCGAATCTGGATTTCTTTACGGAATTCCTTGAGCATCTTTTTGAGGTCTTCGAAGCCCTTGGAATCGACAGCCATGGTAATTGTCGAAATGTCTCGGTTTTCTGGCGGGATTTCGTTGAGCGAGCGGATGCCAAACTGCATGACCTTGGAATGGAAACTGCGGATGGCTTCGGCTTTTTCTGCGCCTTGGACCGTGATATGTGGGTCGGCGAGGCGGACTTTGCTGTTGTTGTTGATCGGCTGGATAAACCCGAGCGATTTTAAAATTTCGATGCTCTCTTGCGCTTGTTCTTCGGTGATGGGCGGAATGACGCTGTTCGCAATTTCCGGGATGTCCACGTTGCCGTGTTTCACCTCGATGAGCGCTCTTACGACAATGGTCCACCAGGCGCTAAGGTACTTGAGTTCGTTATCCTTGAGCAAATGACGCTTGACATCGCGCAACTGGAACGCCTTTTGCAGGATTTCCGCTTTTGTTTTTTCGGATTTCGTGCGTGAAGCGACGATCAGCAAATCGAAATAGGCTGCACCGCGGCCATCGAGCCCGAGCATTTTCTTTGCCGCGGGAACTGCATGGACGGGAAGATTTCGCTTTTTTTGAACTATATAATAAGCATGACTTGAATCCAAGCCAAGCGTCTTGCCGAGAGTACTAAAGGAATACAAGGAGTTGTGTTTTTTGTGCTCCAAGTAGTAATCCTTGATCATGTCTCGGTAATCATCGTAATCAAAGATTTCTGCCATAACCAAACCTATACTAAATATACTTTAAAATTTGTTAGAAGGTGAAAGGTGAGGAATTAGTAAGTAGTGGTTTAGGGGGTCGTTGGTAGAACTTAGTAGGTAGTGGTTGGGGACTATGAGGTATGAGGGGGTCATTCTCTGCTCCAGCGCTGTCTTCTCGGCTTGATCGGGAATATCCCTTGTGGATTAAATTACTAGAATTGTAAAGTCAAATAAACGGAAATGGCATTGTGAAAAAAATTGTCTTATTGCTTAGCCTTGTTTTAGTAGCGGTGCTTTTTGTATCGTATTCAAAGAAAAAAGCAGATTTCGAAAAGTACGATGCTATGATTGTCGAAACCAATGCGTGCCTTGCTGCGGGCGATTGGAAATGTGCCGAAGAAAATGTCCGCGAACTTTTGAAGTCACAACCGAACGATACGAATTTGCAGTTGCACATGGCGGGCATTCTTTTTGAACAGGAACGTTATCAGGAATGTATCCGCTACATCGAAACATTGAATTTTAAACACCAGGATTTAGATTACCTTGTTGAAAAGTCGAATCTTTTGGAACAGGAAATGGCGCAGTTGGGCGCTGAAAAGTCCATGCATTTCCGTTTGGAATTCGATGGCGGCCCTTCCAAGAAAGATGTGATGGAAGCGCTTGCCGTTTTGGAAGTCGCTTACGATTCCATTAGTAATTTGTTTGACTTTATGCCCGAAAATAAAATGTGCTTGGTGCTGTATCAAGATAAGGAATATCAAGGTGTGGGTCCGCGCCCGAATTGGGTGGCTGCCGTGTTCGATGGAAAGTTGCGTGTGCCTGTGAACTTGATGGCTTATCGTGAAGTTTATCGCCCGGTGCTGTTTCATGAATTAACTCACGCCTTTGTACGTTCTATGACGCGTGCAAAAGTCCCGCTTTGGATGAACGAGGGAATTGCTCAAGTCATAGATGCCTCGCATAACAACGAAGAACGCCCGGCGGGATCATACCCAAGTATTGAATCGCTCACGGAATCGTTTGTAGATGAATCGAATACGGAAAAAGCGACGAAACTTTATTGGTTCTCTAGGCGAATGGTCGAGGAACTTTTGTGGCGTGACGGCGGCGGTCCGGAGGCTTTCCGCAATTTTGCAAAGTGCTTGCAGGATTTGCGCAAGCTCGGAACGGATGGCGCTTTGCAGAAGTATTACGGAACAACCGCTAAAGATTTGTTGGAATCGATTCGGTGAGAGTCGTGGTGGATTGTACGATGGATGCTGCAATGAAAAATATTGTGATTTTGGCGACTGGCGGAACCATTGCGGGCGCTGGCGAACAAGGCAATGATATTGGTTATAAGTCCGGTTCAATTCAAGCGCAAACGTTGATTGATGCGATTCCTGAATTGAAGAATGTGGCGAACATTTTTGTGGAGCAGGTTTGCAATATCAATTCGGACGATATCACTTCTGAAATTTGGATTTCGCTTGCATTGCGGATAAAAGAACTGAGTAAAAATGGGTTTGGCGATTCGCATGAAAATGTCGACGGATTCGTGGTGATGCACGGAACCGATACGATGGAAGAAACCGCGTTTTTCTTGAGCTTGACGCTGGGTGGTTCTGCTCCAAGTGCCGCCGGGAATGATGCGAAACCCGTGATTATGACAGGCTCGATGCGCCCGGCAACTGCCGCAGAACCCGATGGCCCTGCGAACTTGCTTTTCGCCGTCCAAAGCGCCGTGGAATTGTCTTCCCTGTCCAATTCTGGAACGAGGGCGGCTTCTCGTCATTCTCGACCAGTCATCCTCGAAGCGAAGCGTAGGGGATCCATTATTTCTCGAATTGCATTTGGAGGGAATCCAATATTTTTGGATTG
>CAMZFJ010000411.1 GCA_947306025.1 uncultured Fibrobacter sp. | reverse complement strand
TAGCAGTAGTCAGCGTCGAAGTTGGACGGAGCTGCGCAACGGCCTTCGTAACCGAAGAAGTGGTTGAGAGCAGAGAACTTGCCCTTGAAGTCACCACGGTTCTTGAGTTCCTTCTTGACCATTTCGATGATGAGCTTTTCAGTTTCGATGAGGGAAACCTGAACGTTGCCATGGCTGTCGCGTTCGAGCATGAGCTGGGCCTGGATGCCAGCCGGGAGGCTCTTGAGGACTTCAGCGGATTCAGCGCTGACCCATGCGCAGAGCTTTTCGACCTTAGCAGCCGTGTCGAGACCTTCGACTTCAGCTTCGTGGTGGGCGAGGGCTTCAGAAAGTTCAGAGATAAGAACGCCAACGTCCGGGATGAATTCGAGGAGGCCTTCCGGAATGAGGGCCACACCGAAGTTCTTGCCGGCAGCAGCACGGGCAGCGACGACGTCTGCAACGTCCTTGATAACCTGCTTGAGCTTCATCTTCTTGGCCTTGACTTCTTCAGAAATCAAGCAGATGTTCGGGTGGGTCTGGAGAGCGGCTTCGAGAGCGATGTGAGAAGCGCTACGGCCCATGAGCTTGATGAAGTGCCAGTACTTCTGAGCGGAGTTGGCATCGCGCATGATGTTGCCGATGAGTTCGGAATAGGTCTTCACGGCGGTGTCGAAACCGAAGGAGGTTTCGATGTATTCGTTCTTGAGGTCGCCGTCGATGGTCTTCGGGCAGCCGCAAACCACGCAGCTAGCGCCGTTGGCCTGGAAGTATTCACCGAGAACAGCAGCGTTCGTGTTGGAGTCGTCACCACCGATGATAACGATAGCGTCGAGGTCGAGCTTGTTAGCAACAGCGATGCACTTGTTGAATTGTTCTTCAGTTTCGAGCTTGGTACGGCCAGACTGGATCATGTCGAAGCCACCGGCGTTGCGGTAGGCGTCCATCTTGGCGTCGTCAATTTCAATGTACTTGCCGTTTTCGAGACCGCTCGGGCCACCGAGGAAACCGAAAAGGACGGAATCCTTGGAAACGGACTTGATACCGTCGTAGATACCGGCGATAACGTTATGTCCACCCGGAGCCTGACCACCAGAGAGAACCACGCCCATGCGGAGAGCCTTGCCCGCCTTGGCTTCGGCTGCTTCGAACTGGACAACCGGAAGACCGTAGGTGTTCGGGAAGAGTTCCTTGATCTTGGCCTGGTCGCTAACGGATTCGGTAGCTGCACCCTTGTTAATCTTCACGCTGAGGGCGCCATTCTTGAGGGACACCGGGAGCTTCGGCTGATAGGCCTGACGGGCCTTGGTCAGTACAGAGAGATTTTCGGACATTGTTTATTCCTTTTGTTAATCCCGCAAAACGCGGTTTTTTGGTTAAAATTTCCGAGCTAAATATAGTAACTTTTGCGTAGGGCGAACATAAGCGGAGCTGTTTACAGATCCATTTTTGAGCCCGGCAAAAGATGCTCAAAGAGCATCAAAGTGCGCAAGGCGAATGCTGCACGAAAATTTGTTTTCGTATATCTGGGCCGCAGCTACTGACGTTCTAGACGTCAAAACAATTTAATGTTTTGGCTTCACAGAGGTGGAATTTCCAGAATAATACTCCAAAAATTTTCGATTTGAGCGCTTTTATATTTACAAAACGTGATATTAGTCAAATTTTTGTACAAATTTTTTAGACATTTTCCCAAAATGAATGTAAATTTTACTATATCTTAAGCGTAATAAAAATGTAATATTCTGTATGGCGTTTCTTATTACGAAATACAATTAAGAAGGTGAGTGTATGAATGTTTTGATATGGGGATCAGATACAATTTTAGGGCATGGATTGTTGTCCATGCTTAAAGAAATGAAAGATGGTGTGGTCAATGCCATCGGGAATATTGAAATCGGGGAAATATTTGCCTGCGATTCAAATTCCGAATTATCCGACATTGACGAAGCCTGTGCCAATGCCGATTTTGTATTCAACATGTCTTATGGCTTCAAGTCGGATAAGCTTATCGAGGGATTGAACGTTCATAACAACACTTGTCCGGTCCTTTTAAGCAATTCCGTGGGCGACACAAGACTTTTCCGCGAATACGCCCAGAGCAACAATGTGCCGATTCTCGAATGGGCTCCTAATTACGATATGGAGCTTTTGAGCATCGAAGCTCAAGTCTATGACATTATCGGCGCATTACAATGTGCGTAATGAAAACATCATCCTGAACAACGTGAAGGATCCAGAAAAATTTAACTGGATACTTCGTTCTTCGAACTCAGTATGACGTTATGAATCAAATATTAACTCATTCGGTAAGGCTCCCTCCATGCAGAGGAGCCTTCTTTTTATGCCGACACCAAGCGCGTAACCGCTCAAGTGCCCACGGCTGTCGATAACGCGGTGGCAAGGAATTACCACCTGTAGTGGATTGTTGTGCAATACATTCCCGACAGCGCGAACCGCCTGTGGATGACCGACCTCGATAGCGACTTGCTTGTATGTCCAGGTTTTGCCGTAAGGGATGTGGCGCGTGGCTTCGAGAACTTTTTTCTGGAACTCGGTTCCGTAGATTTTTATGGAAATAGAAAACTCGCAGATCTTGCCTGCGAGGTACAGATTAAGTTCGTTCACGGCCTTGCGGTAGGCGTTGCGAACGCGGTTGCTTATTTGCAATTCCGAGTCTGGGCTTGCATAAGCGCATGCTCGCACATTGTTCGGAGTTGCTTTTACTTCGTCTGTATTTTCCCGAAATTTTAGACCACAAAGTTTAGATCCTTCGAAGATAAAGGTCCATTCGCCCCAGACATTCCGGTGGCTTATCTTTG
>CAMZFJ010000410.1 GCA_947306025.1 uncultured Fibrobacter sp. | reverse complement strand
GTATCGTGAATGTGCTGCGTTCGTTCCCATTCGTGATTTTGATGATTGTGCTGTTTCCGCTTTCCATTGCCGCGGCCCCCTTTATCGCGCGCCTTACCGAGACCGCATTGAACGAAGTGGACAAGGGCGTTATCCAGGTGGCGGTCTTGGCGACCTCGCGATTCGTTACGGCTACCAGCGGTTCCGTACCGACGTGATGATTGAATCGGTTATTATCATCATTGCGATGGCGGAAGTTATCCAGTTCCTCGGCAACAAGGCGGCGACTTTGGTGGTGAAATACCCTATTGGGAGCTTTGGGGACTCAAAGATTCCTAAATAATTTCTTAAAACTTCTTTTTTTATTGCGAAAAACGTTTTTTCGCGGTGTCCTCTTTGCCTGGATTGCCTAATTATAATGTATAATTAGAGAGTAGGTTGGAAATATGGAGCCGCTTTTTAATCTTGAAAGCATATATGTGACCAACGCAATCGGAATAGTCTTGATTGCTGTTTTGATCGTTTGCAATTTGTGGCGTTTCCAAACGAGGGACCGGGCCGACAGGAACTTGCTGATGATGATGTTCCTTGCCTTGACCAGTTGTATTGCCGACCCGATTTCCTATACCATGAAGGGAGCGACAGGCCTGCTTCCTAAAATTGCGGTCTATTTTACGAGTACATGGCTTTTTGCGGCGAACATGTTGGCTGTCTTTTTCTGGGTGCGTTTCTTGTCGTTCCATTTGAACGGGGGCATGCCGAACCGCTCGCGAATTGTGGTGAATCCTGTTGTCGGAATAGGTCTTATTTTACTTGTAATAAATTTCTTTGTTCCAATTGTATTCTCTATTGACGAAAACAACCTATATTCTAGAACCCATTTGTATTTTTTATATATGCTGATAGATTACTCGCTTGTTGTCTATAGCTTGGTTGTTTATTTTAGAAGCAAGGCGAAAGGAGGAGCTCTCAAATTTTTCCCGATATGGGTTTATATTGTTCCAATCCTCGTTGGTGGTATAATCCAGTCGTGTTTCTACGGGATTTCTGTTATCCCTACGAGTATCGCGGTTTCGATTGCGGGTGTCTTGGCTAGCTTGCAAAATGAGATGATTTACCATGATCAACTTACGGGGTTATTCAATCGCTCTTACTTGCTCTACTTGCTGAAAAAATATGTCAAAAATCCCAAGATGAAAGTTACGGGAATCATGATTGACCTGAATGGGTTCAAGCATATTAATGATGAATTTGGGCACGCCGTGGGTGACGATGCGTTGGTGATTTCGGCGCGAATCCTTAAATCTGCGGTGAACAATGGAGGAAGTGTAATCCGTTATGCCGGTGATGAATTTATTATATTACTTAATACGCAAAATGATGACGATGTAGAAAAATGCATTGCCAAGATTCGAACATGTTTTGACGAATTTAGCAAGAGTGGCTCTAAGCCTTATGCGTTGTCCGTTTCAGTTGGGTCCCATAAACTCCATGCAAAAACGGAGAGCGTTGATACCTTTATTAACGTAATCGATGCGCGCATGTACGAAGACAAGACTGCGTTTTACGCATCTCATGCTGGATTGGATCGCCGCAAACACTAGGCGCATCTTTGGGTGCGTTTTCTGTTTTTCTATCTTTGCCCCGTATGAAATTTGAAGAACTTTCTTTGGCAAATCCGTTGCAGCGGGCCGTCCGCGCTGTTGGTTACGAAACTCCGACTCCGATTCAAGAACGATCCATCCCGAGCTTGCTCGAAGGCAAGGATCTCTTGGGAATTGCTCAAACGGGGACGGGTAAGACGGCTGCGTTTGCGCTCCCGATTTTGCAGCGTTTGCTGGATTCTGGGAAGTTCCGTTCGCCAAAGACTTGCCGTGCATTGATTCTTTTGCCGACTCGTGAACTTGCAATTCAGGTGGAAGATTGCTTCAAAGCGTATGCGCAGTTCACGGCGATTTCGACGACGTGCATTTTTGGTGGTGTGGGCGATGCTCCGCAAAAGCGCAACTTGATTCGCGGTGTCGATGTGCTTGTTGCAACTCCGGGGCGCCTGCTTGATTTGATTGGGCAAAAGGCTGTTTCGCTGAAGAAATTGGTATTCTTTGTGCTCGATGAAGCGGACCGCATGCTCGACATGGGCTTTATCCATGATATCCGCAAAGTGGTCGCGATGCTCCCGCCGGATAGGCAGAATTTGTTCTTTAGCGCGACGATGCCGGATGAAATTTTGAAACTCGCATCGACGATTTTGCGACCGAACCCGGTGCGGGTGGAAGTTGCTCCGCAGAGCACTCCGATTGAACGCATCCGTCAAGAACTTTACCGCATTGACAAACGCCGTAAGGGAGCGCTCCTCAAGGAACTCTTGGCGGAACACCCTGAAATGAAAAAGGTGCTTGTGTTTTGCAGAACAAAACATGGTGCAGACAAGATTGTGCGCGTTCTCGAAAAGGCGGGCATCAAGTGCGCCGCCATTCATGGCAACAAGAGCCAGAACCGCAGGCAACAGGCTCTAGGCAACTTCAAGTGTGAACAAATTCGAGTGCTTGTGGCGACAGACATCGCGGCACGTGGCATTGACGTGGACGATGTAAGCCATGTGTTTAATTACGACTTGCCGAGTGAACATGAAACGTTCGTGCATCGTATTGGCCGTACCGCTCGCGCCGGCAAGGAAGGTGTCGCCATTTCTTTCTGCTCGCCGGACGAAGAATCTGATTTGCGCGGAATCGAAAAGCTTACACGCGTGAAAATCCCGGAAGGCGACCAGAGCGTTTATGATAAGTTGCCGCCTCCGCAAAAAGAAACTGCCGAAAGCATGATGCGCA
>CAMZFJ010000409.1 GCA_947306025.1 uncultured Fibrobacter sp. | reverse complement strand
CAAACGCTTCTGCTTTCCACATCACGGCGGCCCAGCAAATGAACATGAACGCGCCCGCATAAATAAACGAGAACTTGAGCGTTTCCTTAACGCGGCCATTCAGCCTTGCGCCGTAATTGTAGCCGATAATCGGTTGCGTTCCGTGGACGAATCCCAAGAGCGGGAGCACAATAATCGAAACCACGCTGTTGATAATGCCAAATGCCGAAATCGCCAAGTCGCCACCCGAAAGTACGCCTGTTGCCTTGATGCTGATGTTGCCGTAAGTCGTGAGGCTCCAGGCTAAAATTGCATTCATGAGGCTGTTGCAAATCTGCATTACAGAAGGCGGCAAACCCAAAATGTAAATCTTGCGCACATAAGCGGCATGCAGTTTCATGTGACGCCAGCGGATCTTGATCGGTGCAGACTTTTTCACGAAGAACTGCGTAATCAAGCTACTGGCGACCAACTGCGAACAAATGGTAGCCCAGGCGGCGCCTTCGATTCCCCAGTGGAACTTCATGATGAATAGCCAATCCAAAATAATGTTGGTCACGGCGCCTGCGATTTCGCGGAACATGGCGGTTTTGGGGTGCCCCATCGAGCGGATAAAGTGGTTCATGCCGGGCGCGATTGTCTGGAATACGGCGCCGCACAGCAAAATGCGCATATAGCTTTCGGCCACGGGAAGCGTTTGCTCGCTTGCTCCGAACAACTTCAAAAGCGGTGTCATGAAAACCTCGCCAAAAGTAAAAGCGAGAATCGCCATGATAATCAGGAGCGAGAACGAGTTGTTTAAAATGATGCTCGCTTGGATGTACTTCTTTTGCCCAAGGCGAATGGCAAAGAGCGTGTTGCCGCCCACGCCTACCATCATCGAAAGCGCCATGATGAAAAGGCAAATCGGGAAACAGAGCGTAATGCCTGCAATGCCCAAGCTTCCGACGCCTTGCCCCACAAAGAAACGGTCTACAATGTTGTAGAGCGCGTTCACGCACATGCTGATGATGGCGGGAACGGAAAACTGCAAGACAAGCTTCGGGATGCTTGCTGTGCCAAAGGAATTAAGGCGTTCGGAGTAAAATTCACTCATTGACGCCAAAGTTAGTAAATTTTTACCATTTCGGTAGGTTAATGCGTGACTCTACTCACGGTTTGCACCAAGAATGGACTGGATGCTTCGTCCCTATGGAGTGGCGTTCTTTCGTCAGTTTTTAGTCTGTTGCTACCTGATTCTTGCCGTAGTTCTTGGCGACATACAGCAAACGGTCGCTTTCGGCAATAAGCTCGTTTATTTGCGTCACGTTGCTACCTTCCTGCGATACAAGCCCAAGGGAAATCGTCACCGGGATAATCGTATCCATCCACGAGAAAATGTGGCGTTCAATCGTCGAACGCAACTTTTCGGCGCGTTTCTTTGCGTCTTCGGGGGAAATCCCGCTCATGAGCAGCAGAAATTCCTCGCCGCCGTAGCGGCAAAGCAAGTCGGAATCGCGCTTTTCGTCGTTCAGCTGTCGGGCGACTTCTTTTAAAACAAGGTCACCGCATTGGTGCCCCCAAGAGTCATTGACTCGCTTAAAGTCATCGACGTCGATCATTACGATGTGGATAAAAGAATCATTGCGGCGCGCAAATACGAGCTCGCCCGCGGAGCGGTCCATGAACGCTTTTCGGTTTAAAATGCCAGTCAGCGAGTCCATCGTGGCGGCTTCGTAAAGCTCGCGGCTAAACGCCTCTTCGCTCGGGTCCTTGTAGGCGACCTTTAAGACCATCTTGCCGATTTGGAGCCTGTTGTCGGAATCGAGAATTTGTTTATGGACAAAATTCCCGTCGACGAACGTGCCGTTTGTGCTGCCAAGGTCTTCGACCGTAACGTTCTGTCCGTCAAAGGAAAGGGCGCAATGCCTGCGGCTCACCAGCTCGTCGTCGAAACGGATGTCGGCTCCTTGGCCGCGTCCGAGAATTATGGTTCCTTTTTCGAGCGGGATTTGAGTGAAATCGCTTTGCGGGTACAGGACTATCAAGTATGGATGAATGACCATCGGGGTGAACCTGATGACGTTGTCGTTGTTGATGATTGTTTCATCTTCCATAATAATCCCTCGCGTTAACGCTTACCCAATACCAAATATAAGTAGTTTCTGGTTCGACGTTTCGAATTAACCGTAGCCAACCGCATTCTGCTGACTGCAAGGTTGGTTATATAATACAATTATGATACAGTTTATTTTGTAAGCAAAATTTTACACCGTGTTGACTGAATTTTAAAACGTAAATTATTTGTTGAAACAGTGTGAATAAATGTGTTGATTCGCAAA
Source organism: uncultured Fibrobacter sp. (assembly GCA_947306025.1). Next base: position 513 of record CAMZFJ010000409.1, on the reverse strand, counting down.
CATAAATTTTTTTTCACATATCTTTATTAGAAAAAATTTCCTTTTTTCAATTAAAAAAGTAGATTTCATGCGGTGTAGTATATCGAGGAGGATTGTCTTCTTGATGTTCTGCGTGGTCAGAGAGAACCAAAATGGATAGAAATACAATGAAGAACACAATGAAATCCTTAAAATTATGGGTATTGGGCTGTGTTATGCTCTTTGCCGGTGTGCAAAATGCGTCGGCAGCACTTAAAGGGTGTGAGGGCACCGTTTATCTTAAACTTCCGGATGGCTGGACTACCGCTTTTACAGCTGGCGGTGGCAACTTTGACGGTTTTACAAAGAGTACTACGTACCCCAGCTGGTATGAAATTTCTACGACTAAAATTGGTGGTACCAATGAAGCGGGAGTGTTCCATATCTCCGTTGCTAGAAATGACTATGGTCAGGCGGGTGGTATTACTCGTACTCAGATTGGCAAGAATGTCCAATTTCAAGAAACAAATGGCTTTTCTTGCAAGGATTTTGGAT
>CAMZFJ010000408.1 GCA_947306025.1 uncultured Fibrobacter sp. | reverse complement strand
CGCCAGTGTGTTCATCGACACAAAGTGCGCACGGACAAGCTAAGCGAAGCGTACGGACATCACATGCGCTGCGAGTTCCATCATTCCATTCAAAGCCAAGTTTACCGTCTTTTGTTCTGAAAACTTTCTTTGGCTGGATCATACTTCCTCCACGGGTAGCTGTTCGAAATCGTAATTGAAGTTTTTGAGGACTCCATCGCCCTCGGATTCAAAAACGGCAAGCGTACGGACCACCGTTTCTGCTGTATCCATAAAGACCTTCGCCGATTCGGAGTTCGGATAACGGAGCACGGCGGGAGTTCCTTCGTCCCCACAACCAGCAACGGCGGGTTCCAGCGGGACCTTGCCAATGAGCGGCACGCCCCACTTTTCAGCAATTTTCTGACCGCCACCGGCAGGGAAAATGTTATGGTGTTTTCCGCACTCATCGCAAATGAAATAGCTCATGTTCTCGACAACGCCGATTACAGGCACGCCAACGTTATCGAACATGGCAAGCCCCTTGCGGCAGTCGGCAAGAGCCACCTCTTGCGGAGTGGTCACGACGACCGCGCCGGCCATCGGGCAATTCTGCGTGAGCGTGAGTTGGATGTCGCCTGTTCCAGGAGGAAAATCCACGAGAAGGTAATCGAGTTTGCCCCAGCGCACATGATGGATAAAATGCTGGATCATCTGCGATACCATCGGTCCACGCCAAATGGTCGCCTTGTCAGAATCCGCGAACATGCACATGGAGACGATGCTGATGCCGCCCTTCGCTTCGACAGGAGCAATCGTATTGTCTTCGAAAACTTCAGGCGCTTTGTCAATGCCGAACATGAGGCCCATGGAAGGGCCGTAAATGTCTGCATCGAGAATACCCACGCGGGCTCCAGAAAGGCTGAGCGCCATAGCGAGGTTCGCCGTCACGGTCGATTTACCTACACCGCCCTTGCCACTAGCCACAGCAACCACATGCGCCACTTCGCCAATGTGCGAATTCTGCGGAGCCTTAGCTGCAGAGTTGTCGTCACCCACACGGCCCTGCGAAGAAGTAAGTGCCACCTCGACTTCGGTTGCGCCAAGCGACTTCACAATGGCAATGCACTGGTCCTTGAATCGATCGCGAATCGGGCATGCCGGAGTCGTCAGTCGCAAATCAAAAGAAACCTTCGTGCCTTCAATTTTCAGGTTTTGAACAAAGTTTAGTTCTACGATATTCTTGTGCAAGTCCGAATCCTGGACCGCACGCAAAGCACTTAAAATATTTTGTTCGTTCAGTTGCATGATTTAGCGCGGCTTCGCCGCAGTTTCAGTTAATAGTTACTTCGCCCTTCGGGCTAGTTACTAGTTTAGTTACGAGGTACTAGTTAATAGTTACTAGAAAATTCTTACTTGAAAAATCTAGTAACTAGAAACTCCAAACTTGGAACTGTTGCGAAGCAACCTCAGTAACTAGTAACTCCGAACTAGTAACTTTTTTCTTGGCGAAAATTTAGACTTTTTCACAAAACAAAAAAAGACAGATACCGAAGTATATGTCTTTTTGAAGAGAGCAATTTTTGAAGGCGCCATTGAAGCGCTAGAATTAAATCTTGATTTTTGCACCCATGAGTTTCACGAATTCACGGACAATAGCCGTATCGCCAGGCCATGCCGGAGCCGTAACCAAGTTGCGGTCCACAACGGCTTCGTCTACATTCACAGCCACATACTTACCACCGGCAAGAGTAATGTCCGGACCAACAGCAGGATAAGCCGTTGCCTTGTAGCCCTTCAGCACGCCTGCAGCTGCAAGCACTTGCGGGCCATGGCAAATAGCGGCCACAGGCTTCTTGGCCTTGAAAAATTCCTTCACGATCTTGATGACCTGCGGATTCAGACGAATGTATTCCGGAGCACGGCCGCCTGTAATGAACAGACCTTCGTAATCCTTGACCTTCACCGCATCGAAATCGGCCGTGAGGGCAAAGTTATGACCGCGGGATTCGGAATAAGTCTGTTCGCCCAAGAAATCGTGAATTGCAGTAGCCACAGTTTCGCCGGCCTTTTTATCGGGGCACACAGCATCCACCTGATAGCCAAGCATAGACATCGACTGGAACGGGACCATGGTTTCGTAATCTTCAGTAAAATCACCACAGAGAAGCAGGACTTTTTTTGCCATTATGCACTCCTTATGAAACGCTATTTTAAGAATGTTATTTTGTTTCCTACAACCAACATAGGACCAATGCTACAAAATACATCTAACGTTTCAAGAGAGTACGTTTGTTCACAAATTTTAACAAACAAATTTAACGGTTGAAACCCATGAGGTAAAGTCCGGCAAGACAGGCCGCAACGCCAAGCACAAAACTCGAAATGGCGTAAACGACAAACATCCCGATTTTTCCGCTTTGCAGTAATGCGAGGTTCTCGTTCGCGAAAGTGCTGAACGTGGTAAAGCCACCGCAAAAACCTGTGACCAAAAACAGCTTGAGGTTCGGTGAAAGCGTTCCGCACTTGAGGAACAGTCCCGAGAAAATCCCGATGCAAAGGCAACCGAGAACGTTCACCACAAACGTCGGCCACGGGAAACCAGCAGCCTTCGGAACCACAAGCGAAAAGAAGTAGCGCAGCACGCTTCCGAGAGCACCGCCAAGAGCGACAAGCATGTAAGACATATAGGTTTGAGGTACGAGATCGCGGCTTCGCCGCTTTGAGGTGTGAGGGGTTAGAGATTCGGTTGCGACTACAACGAGAACTTCGGCATTCTAAGGAGGAGCGTCATGCAAGGCGGCCATTCTACTTCGTAATGGCTTACCAAGATGATTGTCGTCTCCGTCTAAAGCAGTT
>CAMZFJ010000407.1 GCA_947306025.1 uncultured Fibrobacter sp. | reverse complement strand
GTTCGACGCGACCGAACCGAAAGAAGACGAATTTAATTTTGAAAAAGGCGACAAGATGATTAAATATGCTCAAGCAAACGGCTTGCGCGTACGCGGTCATGCACTCGCCTGGCACAGCCAAGTCGCAAACTGGGTCAACAACTACAGCGGGCAAAAAGAAAAATTGCTCGCCGTCCTCAAGAACCACATCACCAAAGTTGTCAGCCATTGGAAGGGCAAAATCGCCGAATGGGATGTTGTCAACGAAGCAGTCAACGACGATTACAATGCCGATTGGCGTTCTACAAACTCCGTTTGGTACGAAGGCATCGGCGCAGAATTTTTGGATTCTGCATTTGTGTGGGCGCATAAAGCCGACCCGGATGCAGAACTTTGCTACAACGATTATTCCCTCGAATGGGGACTGCGCGAAGGCTCCAAGGCAAGCTTTGTCGTGGAACAGGTCAAGCGCTGGAAAGCAAACAACATTCCTATCACTTGCGTGGGAACGCAGACCCACATTGAAATCGCACACGAAACAACACCGCAAAATGTGCGCGCTTTGGCAAAAGCACTCGCAGAACTCAACGTCACGTTGAACATCACCGAACTCGACATCGGATTCCCGAAGGGTTCGGCCGGCAAGCTCACCGAAGCAGACTACGCCAAGCAAGGCCACTTGTACCGCCAATTCATGGACGTATTCCTCGAAGAACCAAACATGGGCGAATTCGTGATCTGGGGATTGACTGATGCGCACAGCTGGCTCGACGAACAGCAAGGCAAAACCGAAGGGTTGCTTTTCGATAAGCAATACAAAGCAAAGCCCGCATTCGATAGCGTCATGGCAAGCCTCAAAGCCCACCCCGCTTCCGAAGTGAAAACGCCGTATTCAGAAATGATTCTCAATCCACCTAAAGACTGCGAAGCCGAAAGTTGCGGCGACTCTATAATTGCCATCAAACCGAGCGCAATTGCAAACAACATTTCTATTCACATTGCCGGGCGCACACTGTTTATCACGGGTGTCATTACCGGCAAGAGCGCCAAAGTTGACGTTTTTGATATGCAAGGCCGCCCAATATTTAGCACAAAGTGTGAAAAAGGTCGCGCAGATCTTTCCGCAATCGCCGAAGGACTTTACGTAGTCCGCGTGCATGAAGGATCCACAAGCATTGTCAAGAAAATATCTATTAAGTAATAGATACTAACATTTTTAAGCAAGTCACAGCAACAAGTGTGACTTTTTCATTTTTAAGATTCTAAAGCGTCGGCCAAGGATGGGGAGGGTGCAGGGAGGGGCCCGTGCGGCCTTCGCAAAAGTGTGCAAAATGAGTGTCGCGGGAGGCTGCTTGCAGACTCTCATGACCGAATGCAGCCACGGACGCGTAAGCGTCAACTCCGAGCTGGGGCCCCGCCCGCATGAAGTTTTTTCAAAAATTTTTATAAAAAAATTCTTTAATGTGACCTAGTCACAGTTTTACCGCACCGCAAAATCTAAAATATAGGTGTAAACAAGAAAAAAGAGGTAAAACAATGACTGAATTACAAATCACCAAAGACAACTTTGAACAAGAAGTCCTCAATTCCGACAAACCCGTTCTGATTGACTTTTGGGCACCGTGGTGCGGCCCGTGCCGTATGCTTTCGCCCACCATCGCAGAAATTGCCGAGGAAAGCAAGGACAGCATCAAGGTCGGGAAAGTGAACGTTGATGAAGAAGAGGAGCTTGCTGCCATGTTCCATGTATCGAGCATTCCGATGCTTGTCGTCATGAAAAACGGCAAAGTTGTGAACTCCTCCGTCGGCGTCCGCCCGAAAGACCAAATCTTGAAAATGATTTAATCTAGTCTCCTCAACCCATAACCCCCGCCGGTGAATGCTGCGCGGGGTTCTTCGCTTTAAGAAATAACAAAAGGCAGACTCGCTCTACGCACCAAAACAGCCAACTTTTATATATTACAAGAGGGAGCGTTTTATGATTACAAGACTCAACGCAACGCCAATCAGCCAAATTCTTTCAAAGATTCCGTTTTGGGCAAACCTTTCTTCCGAAGAGAAGGCGCTCGTGTCGCAACGTGCCTTGACAAAAAGTTTCAACAAGGACCAAATCATAACAAGCGACCGTTCCGCATGCCTCGGGATTATCCTCATCCTCAAGGGAGGCATCCGCGTGAGCCTCATTTCCGATGAAGGCCGAGAAATCACATTGTACCGCGCCCACGCTAACGAATTTTGCGTTTCAACGGCATCATGCGTCATTCATCAACTGACTTTTGAAACGATTGTCACTGCCGAAGAAGATACGACAGTGCTTGTCATCCCCTCGTCGATTACAGCTCGGCTCATAGAATCCAACATCCACGTTCGCGCTTTCATTTTCGAACGCGAAACAGAACGCTACTCGCAGACAATCTGGGCCATTCAGCAAATGCTGTTCAAGCGATTCGACCAGCGCCTCGCCTCTTACTTGCTTTCTGCACACAAACAGAACGGAAGTGACGAAGTCAAAAAGACTCAAGAAGAAATCGCTCGCGACGTGAATTCCGCCCGCGAGGTGGTTGCCCGCATGCTCAAGGATTTCGCTGCCAAAGGACTTGTCGAAATCAAGCGCAGAAAAATCGTACTCAAGAACGCCGAAGGGTTGAAAAAGCTACTGTAAAAACCAACATTTATTTTGCCGCCCACTCCAAAAAATTCTAAATTGCCGCTCGTCCGGCGCATTCCGCGCCATGTTAACTAACCGGAGGCTTAAAAATGGCACTTCAATTCTATAACACTGCATCGCGTAAGAAAGAAATTTTCACACTTCCTGAAGGCGTTCCCGCCGTGCGCATGTACTGTTGTGGCCCGA
>CAMZFJ010000406.1 GCA_947306025.1 uncultured Fibrobacter sp. | reverse complement strand
CCGAAGGTGGTGCCGCATGCGGTGCCGTATGTGCTCATGTTCGTGCCGAATGAAGGTAGCTACATTTTGGCGGTGAACAAGGATCCGGCTATTGCGCAAAAGGCGTACCGCAAGGGTGTACTGATTATCAATCCGACGAATTTGATGCTTGCGTTGAACCTGATTTTGCTCACGTGGCAGAATACGCGCCAAGAAGAAAATTGCGTGAACATCATGAAAACAGCAGAAGGTCTTTATGAAAAGTTCTGCGTTTTTACAGATAACTTTGTGAAAGTGGGGCGCCAGTTGAACGTGGCGCAAACGACATACGCCGATGCGCTTGCACAGTTGAAAGATGGCAAGGGAAATATTCTCAGTCGCTTTGAAACCATGAAGCAGCTTGGGATTACAAGTACCAAGACCGTCAATGAAAAGTTAAAGTAATCAACTCGTTCGTCATTCCTCTTCGAGGCATGACAGCTGCGGTTCTCCAATACGCACGCAAGCGTACATGCTGTTAAACTTTGCTCGTCATTCCGGTTGCGATCGGGGATTTATAGACTCAATAAATTTTATTTTTACTACGAATAGAGGCGTTTTATAATGAAGTTTATCCATACCGCAGACTGGCATCTTGGCAATACGATGCACGATATTGATCGCACGCGAGAAACGGGTGCGTTTTTAGAATGGCTTAAATCAGAAATCGAAACGGTTGGCGCTCAGGCGCTCGTTATTGCGGGTGATATCTTCGATGTGGTGAATCCTTCGAACATGGCAAAGACGCAGTACTACAAGTTTTTGTCATCGCTCCTGAAGACGAAATGCTGTAATGTTATTATTGTCGGCGGGAATCATGATTCTGGAATGCTCCTCGATGCGCCTGTGGGCATTCTTGATGCGCTGAACATTAAAGTAGTTGGGTCCATCAATAATCGCAAAGTAGATGATTTGGTTTTTGAATTGAATGATGCCCAGGGGAATGCAATCGGCATTTGCTGCGCGGTGCCGTTCATGCGCGATTTGGAATTGGAACAGTTCTACAAGTATTCCGAGAAGCCTGTTGAAGGCGGATGCGCGAATGTGGCTGACGGTGATTTGTTAAAGCGCCTTTATACAGATGTATATCGCCGTGCTGTTGAATTGCGTGGTGACCGCAACATTCCCGTTATTGCGACGGGACATTTGTATGCCTCGAACCTCTCGGGCCGCGATATGAAAATTGTTGATGTGCGTGCGGGACTCGATGGTGCTACTGAAAATGTGTTTGCGGGCGAAAATGCTGCGATGCCCGAAACTTCTGTTGACGACGGTGTTCGTGACGTTATTGGAACGCTTGGAAATGTAGATGTCTCCACGTTCCCGAGTGAAGCGGACTATGTGGCGCTCGGACATATTCACTATACGTCCATGGTCGCCAAGAATCCGAAAGTGCGCTATTCCGGTTCGCCGTTCGTGATGGGCTTTGATGAAGCGAATTGCAAACGCTATGTGCTTGCGGTTGATGTGGCGCAGGGAGCGATTCCTGCAGTCGAAAAAATTGAAGTTCCGAAGGCGATTCGTTTTGAACAGTTCAAGGGCGATATTGAAACGCTCAAATTGAAATTGCGCAACTTGGAAAAAGAACTTGTTGCAAATCCGATGGAAACGTATGTCGATTTGCTTTTGACATCGGGTGATTTTGTGAGCTTGAATGATGCTCTGGAAAAAGAAGAAACGGGCAAGCATTTTGTGGTCAAGCGCCACCGCATTTCGCGCGATGTGTTGCGCGGTGCAACAGGCTTTGATGATTGTGTTGAATCGACAAAACAGTACACGAAAGAAGATTACTTTAGAATGTTGATTGCATCGAATCTTCAAGAAAATGATGAATCTGATGCTGTAAAAAAACAGTACGATAAGTTTATTAGTTTGTTCAATGAAGCGGTGAGCAAGGCGCACGAATAGGGTAGTACGATGAAAATTAAGAAGATTGAATTTTGCAATATCAACTCCCTTGCTCACGAATGGACGATTGATTTTGAGTCTCCGGATTTTGCGAAAAGCGGCATGTTTTGCATTTCGGGACCGACCGGCTCTGGAAAAACTTCGATTCTTGATGCGATTTGCCTTGGTTTGTACGGCAAAACGCCGCGTTTGGGCGCCATTGTTGGCGATACGAACGAGGTGATGACTTATGGCGCCAAGAGTTGCTATGCCAAGGTGACTTTTGAATGTGGCGGTACTGTATATTCTGCGCGTTGGGACCAGCATCGTTCTGTAAGGACGAATAAGCTCCAGAAATATTCTTGGGTGCTGACGAATGAAACTACGCAAACGGTGGAAGCTTCTTTCTCGAAACAGTCCGAAATTGAAGCGACGATGACGCGCGTGATTGGCCTTGATTTTGGCCAGTTTACCAAATCGATGATGCTTGCGCAGGGCGAATTTAACAAGTTCCTAAAGTGTAATGAAAATGAACGCGCTGCGATTCTCGAAAAGCTCACGGGTGATGGAATTTATAGAAAGATTGCCGTTGCCGTTCATGATTTGTACGCTAGCGCCAATAAAGCGGTTGAAGATATTGAAGTTAAAATTGGCGATGTGAGTTTGTTGAGCGACGAAGAACTCACCGATTTGAATTCGAAAATTTCGGCAGCGGAGTTTCAAAAGAAAACTCTTGCCGAAGATACGGAACGCCTCCTTTATATTTGTACGTGGTTTGAAAATCTGCATGGCTTTGAAAAACTCTTGTCGGATGCGCAAAATCAACTAGAAAAAGCGAAATGCGCGCAAGCGGAATTCGAACCGAATCGTAAAAAACTGGAACGCGCGTTGCATGCGCAAGAAGTGGAATCGTCATTTATAGAATTCAAATCAGTTCGCGATAAT
>CAMZFJ010000405.1 GCA_947306025.1 uncultured Fibrobacter sp. | reverse complement strand
GAGCCTTGCAAGCAAGTCTCCGCCCCAAGGGGTCACCATCCCTAACGCGAAAAGCTTAGGCCTTTCATTGCAAAAAAATGTTCTCAGCAATGCCGTAAAAAAATTCTTATGCCTAGAAATTAAAGCAATTCACCAGCCTTGAAAGATTCTTCAAGGTAGCTAGGATTTTGATAATAGCAGTCCGAATTAAAATTAGAGATATAGTCGCTAATCACCGAAGAAAAAATCCTGATTAACATATCCGTTTCTTCGCCAGGCTTGGCACAATCCATAATCATGATGCTGTAAAGGCGGCCAATATCGGTATAAGACGGAACGGAATACTTGCAATTTTCCACAGTCTCAAAATCCCCTTGAGGAATATTGTAGCGTTCTACAACTTCCTCGCCCACCTGTTCAAAACTCAAGCAATGATTGACTCCAGCATCTTTGAGTTCTTTCTCCACACCATCATGCCCAAGGCAATTAGCGACAACGCCACGTTTGTTTTTAGTAACGCGAGCAATATACTCTATCAAAGAGCATACATAGAACAAATCATTCTTTTCAGAATCAGCCATGCATGACCTCGCATTTCATAAACGATAAACACGCCAGCGCAGACAACGTGTGGAAACTGATCTGATGCGTCGGGTGTTTAAACTCAGCCAAAGCCCAAAATTGCTTTCTCGTAATCGTACCCGACATAAAATCGTTCACATAATTCCAAATAGTATCATCGGCCATGGGGCCTTCAACAATATCGTACGAATGAGTTTTCCCGCTACGACATGCCGCAATAAAATCAAGCCATTCGTCCGTCATCTTCTCAAACCGAAGGACTTTCAAATCACCCATCGGTTCATACTCAAAAGAATTGACACGAGGAACACCATCACCACGATTCGCCCAGCGAATTGCCTGTTCCAAATTATTCGTGCAATAAAAGCCCCAAGAGAAATCCTTGGCAAACTTCGTCTTGCGAATTTCAGGAAATTCTACAATTTCTTTACGGGCATGGTAGATAAGCATAGAATAAATATAGATTCTTTAAAATTAATGCGACATGATTACGCAGAAAACACGCTAAATCAGTCCAAAAGATTGATTAACATTTACCCCGCATTTTCTTGCAGCACTTTCACTTGCTCCTCGGCCCATACTTCGAAGGTATCCGCGGCAATGTGCGACTTGACATTTTTCATCAAGTGGATGTAAAAATGCAGATTGTGGATGGCGGCAAGCGTCCAGCCAAGCGGTTCTTTTTCCTTGAACAGATGGCGCAAATACGCACGGCTGTAATTACGGCAGCAATAGCAATCGCAGTTCGGGTCAAGAGGCAAATCGTGCTGGTGCGCAAATTTAGCTCCCTTGTAACGCAGCACGCCACGATTCGTATAAACTAATCCATCCTGTGCGTTTTTCGCAGGCAGAATACAGTCGCACATGTCTACGCCGCGTTTCACAAGTTCAATCAAATTCCACGGCGTTCCCACGCCCATCACATAGCGGGCTCGGTCTTCAGGCAATAAGTTTGTACAAAAGTCAGCGATTTCATACATCGTTTCGACAGGCTCGCCCACCGAAAGACCGCCCATCGCATAACCGTCCGGAGCAATTTCCTTGAGCGCTTCGATAGACTTCTGGCGCAGTTCCTTGTGCATGCCGCCCTGGACAATTCCAAAGAAATACTGCGGGTAGCCATGAATCGGCGGGTTCGCCTCCAGCCATTCCTTTGCTTCACACGTCCACTTGAGCGTGAGCGCCAGCGACTTTTCGGCCTCTTCGACGGTACTCGGGTACGGCGTGCATTCGTCGAAAGCCATGATGATATCCGCACCGATTTCGCGCTGTGCATTCATGACGCTTGCAGGTGTGAACAAATGACGGGAACCGTCCAACAAGCTCTTGAACTGCACGCCCTCTTCGGTAATCTTGCGGAACCGCTTCAAGCTCCACACCTGGAATCCGCCGCTATCCGTGAGCATCGGCTTGTTCCAGCTCATGAACTTCTGCACGCCACCCGCTTCGGCAATGAGCTTTGTGCCCGGCCGCAAATAGAGGTGGTACGTATTCGCAAGAATAATCTCAGCATCAAGTTCGCGGATGTCGCGGCTCGTCAGCCCCTTGACCGTCGCTGCGGTACCCACAGGCATAAACACAGGCGTTGTCACGTCACCGTGCGCGGTATGAATCACACCAAGGCGGGCCTTGCTGCGGTCGCTCGTTTTTAAAAGTTCAAAAGGGTTTGCGTTCACGACGCCAAAAATAGAAATCTTCGTCTTTTATTTTTATGGATCCCGTCGCCCTTGCGGGCTCCAGGATGAAAACAAGCGGTCCTAAAGACGACGTCTTTGCAAACGCAAAATCTTTAGGACGAGCTTTTAAAATTTGTCCACAAACGGGACTAACTTTTTATTGAGCGGTTGCCTTAGAGCAACTCATTTTTCACGGGGTCAAATGGCGCATTGCCTTTTTACCCGTATGCGTTGGCAAAACCCTCTGGCTTGCAGAAAGGGTATGCTCAATTTTGTTTTCGCCAAGAGGACGGAACTGTCCCGTTAAGAGATTGTGGTCAATGGCCATAGGAGCTCCTAATGTTTATGATGGTGATAGAAACAATATATTAAAAAATTTTAAAATTTCAAGAAAGCACCACCGCCAATCAATGTTAATCATATACATTGGTCATTTTGCACAAGTGCTGTTGTCAACGCAAATTCGATTTAATATAATTGGATGCGGTTACACAAATTTAAAGGATACAATATGAGAAACTCGCTCAAGATCGATGGTCAGGTCAAGACTTATCTCCACGAAGATGAACTCCCGAAAGCATGGTACAACTTCCGTGCCGACATGAAAAAGAAGCCAG
>CAMZFJ010000404.1 GCA_947306025.1 uncultured Fibrobacter sp. | reverse complement strand
AATACCTATATGTATTGGCGTTGTCCTGACGGCGCGGCGTGGCGGTCATACCGAGTTGATATGCAAACGAGAAGTAATCCATCAGTTCGCGCCATTGGCTCTCGTCGTTCGCACCGCCGCGGTGACATTCGTCTATTATGATGAAATCGAAGAAATCTGCCGGATATTGCTTGTAGTACGGCTCACCGCTCTCATCGGCACACATGAAGGTTTGAAAGATGGTAAAATAGAGATGTCTTGCCGTTGGCACCTTATCATGGTTTTTATGCAACTCGTCGGGTGTGATGCGCACCATGGCATCTTCTGGGAACTGTTCAAAATCGTTGACGGCTTGGTTGGCCAGTATATTGCGGTCGGCTATGAAGAGGATGCGCGGACGTTGGTCGGTTCCATGCAGGTTCCATTTGGTCTGAAACAGTTTCCAACAAATCTGAAAAGCCGTGTATGTCTTGCCCGTACCAGTTGCCATGGTGAGTAAAATATGCTTTTGACCGCGAGCGACGGCATTCAGCACGTTGTTGATGGCATTCACCTGATAGTATCGTGGTTCACGACCGCTATCACGGTTCATCGGTTGTAGATTGAACTTATCGCGCCACTCGTTATCCACAGGGAAGGTCATCTGCCACAACTCCTGCGGGGATGGGAATTTATCTATAAAACCTTCGGTGGAAGGGACAATATATTCACCCTTAGCATCTCTCACACCCATATCTATGAAATAGATGCTATCGCCGTTGGTGGAATAGGCGTAGCGAATCTGCAACATCTCGGCGTACTGCTTGGCTAGCGGCACGCCCACCGAAACGTCCGTCTCGTCCGACTTAGCTTCGACAACGGCCAGCTTCATGCCCTTGTATTCAAGGATGTAATCCACTTTTTTAGGATGGCGGGCTTTTAGCTTTTCCACTCGTCCCGGAGCAATGACATAAGCACGTTGCTCGTTGAGAATTTGGCTGTCGGGCACCTGTTCCCAGCCCACGGAATAAAGGGCTGGATCAATCTTTTTGCGGCGTGTTGTACTCTCATCCATAACTTTTCAATTTTTTAGTAAAATAAGCCTCCACGGCTGTCAGGGGAATATTTTCCATCCAACCTTGGTCAATATATTGTTTCATTGATACACGTAATCCCTTCATTTCCTGATCATTGCCATCTACGAACGTACGCAAAGACTTGCTTTTCACGTTTTCTTCAGCCTTAACTTCCAACGGAATCACCTCGCCAGCGCATTGCAACAGGAAATCTATTTCCAACTGAGAATTTTCTTTGCTATAATAATACGTATATATATACTTCAAAGGACGAATTTGTTGCAGGACATAGTTCTCGGAAAATGCGCCTTTGAACTCAGAGAAAACCTTGTTACCCAGCAAAATATCCTTGGGTTGTGTTTGCGACATAGCAGCAAGTAATCCGACATCCAGCAAATAGATTTTGAAAGCCGAACCATCAGCATAAAATTTCAAAGGCAAAGAAGGAGTCTTGCAACGATCCACTTTATAGACTAATCCGGCATCAATAAGCCATTGCAAAGCCAACTCGAAATCTGCGGCACGAGCTCCTTTTTTCATCGCACCGAATATGAATTTTTTGTTTTCTTTGGCAAGTTGCATAGGAATGCTATCCCATACTTGATGGATGCGTTGCACCTCTGATTGGGTATGTTTGCTTATGTCGTTGTTGTATGCGTCAATGATATTCTGCTGTATCTGTCTGGTCTTTTTAGTGTCACCTGTTTTAATAAATTCGGCGACAGCCTCGGGCATTCCTCCCACGAAGTAATACTCTCTCAGTCGATTTTCCAAATACTCATGTTCCAGTTCAATAGCCTGCCAATCATTATCCACGAGAGCCTGGGTTATCTCATCCCTACCGCAAGCCATCAAATATTCGACATAAGTCATCGGATATAGAGAAAGCATATCCACCTTTCCAACAGGAAAACTTTCACCCTCGTGCAACGAAAGTCCCAACAAAGAGCCTGCAACCGCCACATGCAATTCGGGCATATTCTCATAAAAATACTTAAGTGATGCTATTCCGTTGCGGACTTCCTGTATTTCATCAAATATAAGAAGTGTATTCCCAGCGATGATTTTCTTTTCATAATGACGCTCTATGTCAACCACTATGCGATCTATGTCGAAGTTGCGGAAAAGTGTGGCGACAAATTCATTATTGTGACAATTGACATAGACACAATTGTTGAACTCTTGTTTTCCAAATTGATTCAAAATATAGGTCTTTCCCACCTGCCTCGCTCCAAATAAAATTAGAGGCTTGTGGGTTTCTTCGTTTTTCCATTTTAATAAATCATTATAAATCAACCTTTTCATACATTCAATTATTTAAATTTCGAGGTGCAATTTACATTTTTATGAGGGAATAAACAAGATAAAACTACATTTTTATGAGGGAATAAATTCAAAAATCTACACTTTTATGAGGGAATAATTTCAAAAAACCACATTTTTATGAGGGAATAAATCGAAAAATCTACACTTTTATGAGGGAATAAATCATCCATCCTCCTCAAACACCTTTTTCAACAACGCCTGTTTCAGGTCGTTGCAGAGGGTTATGGTTTCGGTGTAGTTGGTTTGCAATGCTTTCACATTGGCAGAGAGGGCGTCGAGGCGGTCGGCGATACGTTGCTGCTCGGCTTTATTTTGCGGGACATAAATACTTAAAACTTCCCACTTGCCCTTACTTATTATTGGTAATGTGGCTTGCGCACTTGTACCTTCTTTGATAACTTGTTTAGTAAAAGCCGGATTTAGCATTGCATAGTAAATGAATTTGTTATAATACAAATTATTGGGTGTCAGTACATTAATTTGTTGATTACAAGAAAT
>CAMZFJ010000403.1 GCA_947306025.1 uncultured Fibrobacter sp. | reverse complement strand
TCGGTGCCAAGCGCGTGATGGTCGCCATCTCCGATGACGGCTACGACGAAATCTCTCCGTGTGTCCCGACGACCATTGCAGAAATTTTGGAAGACGGTCAGTATCGCGAATACCGCATCGACCCGAAGGAATTCGGCGTCCCGGCCGTGGACCCCGAAGACCTCGCTGGCGGTACGGGTGTCGACAACTTCAACCTCGCTCTCGACGTGCTGAACGGCAAGGGCCGCCCGGGCATCAAGTACGCTTGCGCATTGAACGCTGGCGCCGCCCTCTACATCAGCAAGAAGGCTGCCTCGCTCCAGGAAGGCTTCGACAAGGCCATCAAGGCGATGGAAGACGGCTCCGTTCTCAAGAAGATTGAAGAAGTCAAGGTTGCAACGAACAGCTAATCAAGACTTTACTGGATCCTTCACCCAAACGGGTTCAGGATGACAGCAACAATTTAATAATACGAAAAGCGCTCCGTTCTCTCGGGGCGCCTTTTCTTTTACCATCGTTTTTCAATAGCTATCCGTGCAGCAGAACAAAAGCCAATCGCCGCTACAGCACTCATAACACATTTTTCAAACAAAGTTCCAAAAAATTGTTGAATAACACCGAGCAACGAAAACGGCAACATAGCAATCAAGAGAACCGAAAGAGCAATTCCACCAAAGCGATTTAGCTTTAATGGAATTATTTTACTCGCAATCATAGTAATCAAAATACAAACAATCATACCAACGATGGAACCTACAGAAATTTGGCAAGCCATTTCATACGATTCCGTTCGTCCGCCATTCACCCACTGAAAAGGAAGAACTTTTAAAATCACTAAAACATGCACAATTATATTGACAAAACAAACAGACACATTTACAATGCCTGTTTTCTTCAAATCAAATTTTCTTATCCACTCCAGCATAATAGTCTCCAACAAAAAAAAGGTCTAAGCAACAAAAGCTAGACCACTTAAAAATATAATTTTCTACAATCTGTAAGCAGACAAACTACAAATTTTTATCGCATTACGGTCTAAAAGTTTTCAGAGCCGCAATGGTTCGAGAAATCAAATCGTTCAGTTCCCAGCCCAGCAAATTCGCACCACGTTCAATGACTTCACGAGAGCAGCCTGCCGCAAACTTGGGCGATTTATACTTTTTCAAAACAGATTTCAGTTCCAGATCTTGCACGCTTTTTGATGGACGCATCAATACGACAGCGCCAATCAAGCCCGTCAATTCATCAACGGCGTAAAGGACTTTTTCCATTTCGTGTTCAGGCTTCACATCGACCGTTATAGACCAGCCGTGACTTGTCGTGGCATGAATCAGTTCTTCGGAGAGCCCCGCTTCTTGCATGAGTTCACGTTCTTTGATGCAATGCAGTTCGGGCCACTGTTCAAAATCGAGATCGTGCAAAAGCCCAACGATTCCCCAGAATTCCTCGTCTTCGGCATAACCGAGTTCACGAGCGAAATATCGCATGGTGTTCTCGACAATTTCGCCATGTTCGAGGTGGAATGGATCCGAGTTGTATTTTTTGAGGAGTTCCAAGGCTCCTTCGCGTGTAATTCCTGCTGATAATGCCATGTGCCAAAATATAACATTTTCCAATCAGCAACGGAAGTGATTTCTTAATACAATTTTTTTATCAATAGCGATATGAATTAAGTATTGGACGTTTGAAAAAGAGCGTTCTATATTTGCGGAACTCGAAAATGTGGAGGCGCTGTGAAAATAGAACGGATAAAAACAGATTTGCTGATTATCGGCGGCGGGACGGCTGGTTGCTACGCGGCCATCACAGCCGCACAAGATGCATCACAAGAAGCCGCGGGAAGTTTCTCATCAAATGCCGCGGGCAACAAAGGCGCAGACCTTAAAATTCTTATCGTCGAAAAAGCAAATATCAAACGAAGTGGTTGCCTCGCGGCAGGCGTAAATGCATTGAATGCCTACATTACCGAAGGCCACACACCCAAAGATTACGTGGAATACGCAAAGAAAGACGCCGATGGGATTGTTCGTGAAGATTTACTTTATTCTATATCCGAAAAATTTAACGATGTCACAGCGCACTTGGAAAAGCTGGGACTTGTCATCTTGAAAGACAAGGACGGCAAATATGTGACGCGCGGAAATCGCAACATCAAAATCAACGGTGAAAACATCAAGCCGATTTTGGCCAATGCCGTGAAGAAGCTCCCCAATGTGACCGTTTTGAATCACGTCAACATTTTTGATTTTTCCGTTCACAATAACAAGATTGATGGCGCATACGGTTTTGGAATCGAGAACGATACATTCTACGCTATCGAAGCGGACGCCGTCATTATCGCTACAGGTGGCGCAGCAGGGCTTTACCGCCCGAACAATCCTGGATTTTCAAGACACAAAATGTGGTATCCGCCGTTCAACACAGGCGCAGGTTACGCCATGGGAATCCGCCACGGCGCAGAAATGACAACCTTTGAAATGCGATTCATTGCGCTGCGTTGCAAAGATACAATCGCACCAACAGGAACACTCGCGCAGGGTGTGGGCGCAAAGCAGGTGAATTCCCTCGGCGAAGTTTACGAAACAAAGTACGGGATTTCCACCTCGGAACGCGTTTACGGAACGGTCGCTGAAAATCTGGAAGGCCGCGGTCCCTGCTACTTAAGGACCGAAGGCATTTCGCCTGAACAGGAAGAATCGCTTTTGAAGGCCTACCTGAATATGGCCCCGTCGCAGACCATCCGCTGGCTTGAAAATGAAACACCCTCGAAAGCGAACGTCGAAATCGAAGGCACGGAGCCCTACATCGTAGGCGGCCACACCGCAAGCGGTTACTGGGTCGATACCAAACGCGCAACAACCATCGAAGGGCTTTACGCCGCAGG
>CAMZFJ010000402.1 GCA_947306025.1 uncultured Fibrobacter sp. | reverse complement strand
TGTTCCGCGTCGATAACGATGCGACCCACGCCCCGATGTTCCAGCAGTGCGAAGGTCTTGTCGTTGACGAAAACATCAGCTTCGCCGACCTCAAGGGCGTGCTCCAGGTGTTCATGAACAAACTCTTTGGCGCAGGCGTCAAGACGCGCTTCCGTCCGAGCTTCTTCCCGTTCACGGAACCGTCCGCAGAAATGGACGTGAGCTGCGTGTTCTGCGGTGGCAAGGGTTGCCGCCGTTGCAAGGGTACCGGCTGGATGGAAATCGGTGGTTGCGGCTCTGTGGACCCGAACGTGTTCAAGAACTGCGGCATCGACTCCGAAAAGTACACTGGTTTTGCATTCGGCTTCGGTCTCGACCGTATCGCCATGCTCCGCCACGAGATTCCGGAAATCGGCCTTTTGACGGCGAACGACCAGAGATTCCTCAGCCAGTTCTAAGAGGTTTTGGGTCGGGCTTCGCCCTTTGAGGTGCGAGGTCGCTCGCCAGGGCTCGCTTTGGGGATAAAAAAAAGACGGATTAAATCCGTCTTTTTTTTGGATCCTATCGGGGTCTGCGACCCCTCCAGGATGACAGTGATAGATATATGCAAAAATAGCGGGCAAAGCCCGCCATCTTTCATACTCAAACCTCACACCTCACAGCGAATGCCGCAAGGCATGAGAGACCTCACAGCCTCTACGAACGCTTGTAGTCGTCCTGCACGCGGATGATGTCGTCTTCGCCGGTATATTCGCCGACCTGGACTTCAACAATCACCAGCGGGAGCTTGCCTTCGTTCTGCAAGCGGTGAATCGTGCCCGACGGAATGTAAGTCGATTCATTCGGACGTACATAGAACACCTTATCGCCAACAGTCACTGTAGCGGTTCCGCTCACAACAACCCAATGTTCCGAACGGTGCAAGTGCTTCTGCAACGAGAGGCGTTCGCCCGGACGAACCACGATGCGCTTCATCTTGTAGCGGTCAGTCGATTCGAGCACAGAGTACGTACCCCATGGGCGGTTAACTGTCTGAGGAACCGTCGGCAAGTCAGAGCCACGAGCCTTGAGTTCATCAACCACCTTCTTGACCTTCTGGCTGCTCGCAAGCGGAGCGACCAAGAGTGCATCCGGCGTATCGACAATTAGCATGTTGTCCAAATCAATCGTGCAAATCTGGCGCTGACCACCAAGCACGAGCGAGTTCTTGGAACCAATGCCCAAATGCTTTGCATTTATGTTATTGCCGTTTTCATCGTGATCGAATTCACCGTAAAGGGAATCGAACGCACCAAGGTCAGACCAACCGATATCGCTCGGAACGACCTTTACCTTGGAAGACTTTTCCATCACGGCGTAGTCAATCGAATTCGAAGGAATGTTCATCATGTCATCGTGATTGACACGGATAAGCGAATCCTTGTTTTCTTTCTTGGCGCTTGCAAAGGCAATCTTTGCCGCATTCAGAATATCCGGAGAGAACACTTCGAGTTCACTCAAGAACGTCGAAGCCTTGAAGCAGAAGATACCGCTATTCCAGAAGAACCTTCCAGAAGCGACATACTTCTTTGCGGTTTCCAAATCCGGCTTTTCCACAAAGCGCTTAACATCTTCGCCATTCGCTTCGATGTAGCCATAACCTGTTTCCGGGCCCGTCGGCGTGATGCCAAACGTTACCAAGAATCCCTTTTCAGCAAATTCTTGAGCCTTGCGCAAGCATTCTTCGTAAGCATCGGCCTTGCGAATCACGTGATCCGAAGGAGACACGAGAACGATATCGTCCGGATTGAGGCCAAGGCAAGCAAGAGCGATTGCCGGAGCCGTATTGCGACCTACCGGTTCCAAGAGGAAGCGAGCCTTGTCAGCACCCACTTCTTCGAGCTGATCTTTTGCCAAAAAATACTGGTCTGCATTACTGACAATGTACTGCGCTTCACAAATGCGAGAATTGGTTTTTACCGTACGCTGGAACAAGGACGCACCGTCAAAAAGACGGGCGAACTGTTTCGGCATAAGAGAGCGGCTAATCGGCCAAAGGCGCGTTCCGCTACCACCGCATAAAATCAAGTTAATCATTTTACTTGCCCTAAATTTTACCTATTACTTAGGAAGTTTCCAACCAGTCTTCGAAATCAACTGAGTTTCATACAGAACTTCTGTTGTCGTGTAAACAGCACTCATGGTCGGCATAATCAAGTTAAGAAGACGATTCCACGTTGCAATGCCAGAAGCATCAACATAAACGATATCGCGCGGATTCAATTCAAAACGATCGGCCATCGCAAGGGCCATGGCATTCTTCGCATCTAACTGATAAATATCAATTTTTTCTTGGGACGTATTTCTTATAACATAAATATCTTTCGGCGATGCATTCATTACATTCACACCGCCAGCAGAAGCAAGCGCTTCGGCTAACGTCAAATAGTTATCCATGCGAACAACACTGTTTCTGTTCACTTCGCCAAGCACATAGACCTTTCTATCCCTCTCCATATCGGCCTTCAACGGAACGAAAAGCTGGTCACCCGGTTTTACAAGAATGCGGTCAATGGCAATGTTTTCCTTAAACGCACGGACATAGTCGATGTTATAAATCTTTTCTCCACGACGAAGCTGCACAAAAGAAGGATCAGCCTTTTCATTAAAGCCGCCCACATTCGCAATCATATCGGAAATCGTCATCGGGTTTTCATCAAATCGCACAACACCCGGTCTGTTCACAGCACCCGTCACAAAAGCCTTACGACTGTGGTACCCCGTCACACGGACGTCCACCTGCGGGTCGTTAAGAATTTTGTCCGAAAGTCGCTTGGTAATTTCTGTGCGAAGTTCCTGAGCAGTAAGGCCAGCAGCCTGAATTTCACCTGCATACGGGTAGAAAAGCTTGCCATCG
>CAMZFJ010000401.1 GCA_947306025.1 uncultured Fibrobacter sp. | reverse complement strand
ATCTTTTGGATCTTCCGGACCTCGTCACAGAAACACTCAAGCTCTCCGACAGCATTGCAGAAATTGCAAAGACGCTTTGCAAGGCAAACAACTTCTTATACCTCGGTCGCCACTTCTGCTACCCGGTCGCCATGGAAGGAGCCTTGAAACTCAAGGAAATCAGCTACATCCACGCAGAAGGCTACCCCGCTGCCGAAATGAAGCATGGCCCGATTGCCCTTATCGAC
This sequence comes from uncultured Fibrobacter sp., assembly GCA_947306025.1. Next base: position 2,653 of record CAMZFJ010000401.1, on the reverse strand, counting down.
GAAAACATGCCGGTCGTGGTGATTGCCCCGAAGGATGCGCTGTTCGACAAGATCATCAGCAACATCCGCGAAATCAAGGCTCGCGGCGGCAAGGTCATCGCAGTCACGACAGAAGACTGCCACCCGCTCGATGAAATCGCAGACCACATCATCACCGTGCCAAAGACACGCCCGATGCTCATGCCGATTCTCACTTGCATTCCGCTCCAGTTGCTTGCGTACCACATCGCCGTGTTGCGCGGAAACGACGTGGACCAGCCGAGAAACCTCGCCAAGAGCGTGACGGTGGAGTAGGCGTTAGGTATTAGGAGCTAGGTTTTAGGTACTTATAATCGTGGCTTCGCCACATTGTATAGATGTGCGTAGCACATGATACTAATCCTAAGACCTATAACCTAAAACCTGTAACCTTTATTTCTACATTTAAGGTGTAATGGTTGATTCCGAAGTTCTTGAGCAAGAAGACTACGAGGTAAAAATCGGTTCGTTTAACGGGCCGATGGATTTGCTCGTCTATCTCGTTCAGAAAAAGGAAATGACGCTGGACCAGATTCCCATTGCAGAAATCGCAGACGACTTTCTCAAGTGGGTGAACGAGTATTCCGAAACAGACCTTTCCAAGGCCGGCGACTTCTTGTTCATGGCGAGCCGCTTGATGGCGCTCAAGGTGCAAGAACTGCTCCCCGCCGAAGAACGCGACCCAGAAATGGAAGAGGAATACAACGAAGACCGCGAAAAGCTCATGAAGGAAATGTTGGAATACCAGCGTTTCAAGCAAGTGGCAAGCGGCCTCCAAGAAATGGAAGCGAAGAACTTCGGAACGTATTCCCGCGGACGCCTCGAAAAAACGCAAAGCGATGACGACACGCTCGCCGATGCAAACATCTGGCAGCTTTTCCGCGCTTACCAAAAGAGCTTAAAGACAAAGATTTCCGAGACGATCCACCATATCGAATTGGACTACGTGACCATTCAGGACCGTCAGCAGGCCATCAACAACTTCCTGAACGTGCATGGACGCGCGCTCTTTGAAGACTTGCTCGACAACGATTCTCACCCGATTGTTGCAGCCGTGACTTTCATGGCTATGCTCGAAATGATCAAGACGGACGACATCGTGTTCCGCCAGAGCGAATTGTTCGGACCGATCTGGATTTACCGCAAGAAGAACAACCCCGAATACGCCGACGAAATGGCGCACGAGACTGTGTTCTTCAGCAAGGATCCCGAAGTCAAGTCGGGACTTGTGGATACCATCCGCAGTCAGGCGATTGCACGTTCCAAGGAAAAGAGCGTGGGCGACCTTGCCGCGACAATGCGCGAGGCCGTCCTTTGGACGGAGCGTGGCAGGAACGTCACCGACGAAGACCTCAACGCCATGCTCGAAGGTCGCGAAGACATTTCCGAAGTGCAGGACAATCCGTTTGCCGACATGATTGCAGAAGCGGATGCCGCCGAAGGCATTACTGCACAACCGCCAGCAGGCGAACAACCTGCCAACGGTGACGCAACCGTTAATGCCGAAGCATCGAAAGCCGCTCCTGCGGACGTTGCAAATGCCGCTACCGCTGATGCAAATGCGACGATTCCAGCAAGCAACGACACGATCCCGGTCGAAAATGCAAATGCGGCAACAGCAGAAGGCGCAAGTTTCGCACAGAATGCCGCAAGCAATACGGAACAAGACTTTGCTGATGAAGCCCCCGTGCTTATGCAAGGTTCGATTCCTGAATTCGGTGCAAATGACGAAACGGATTTAGAGGAACGCGCCCACACATTCGAACCAATCGATGAACCCGTCGACGAATTTGCCGAAGCTTTCGAAGAAGACAGCGATTCCAACGCCGAACCTGTAAAGGACGAGACTGCAACAAACGCCGCAGAGAACACGTTCCAAGGCATGAGTGAAGATGCGGTCAAGCAAATGAGTGACGAAGAGTTTGCCGCCTTTATGCAAAAGGCTCAAGCATTTTATAACAACTCCGGTTCCGCGACATCCGCGACCGAGCCAACAGCACCGACGTTCGCCCATTCCTCAAGCGAAGACGTTTCTAGCACGCCAACCATTACAAAGTCTGCAAAAAAAGAAGAACCCGAAGAAGACAAGTATTCCTCTTACAGTTTCGGCAACGAAATGACCGACGAAGAATACATCGCCTACTTGAACCGCAGCGCACGCGCTAGCCGCAAAGAAGAACCGAAGCCGGCATCATCGACATCTAGCGCAACACCCGACGTCGAAAGCAAGCCCGCGAAAAAGTCCGAACGCAAATCATTTATGCCCGAAGACGACGAAAGCGGCATGACCGACGAAGAATACCAGGCCTACCTCGCCGAACACGGCGACGACGATGAAGACGAAGAAGGCCCCGTTGTTTACGGAGCCGGTAAAGATTAACTACATCTATCAAAAAAGCCCCGCCGAAGCGAGGCAAATTTGGTTTACGATAAAAACCTAATCGTCGTTGCGGCCACCAAGTAGCCCTGCGCGGTACGCCCAGTAGAGCAACTGCAAGATAGAAGTAATCGCAGCGGCAACATACGTAAGGCCAGCGGCGAAAAGCACTCCAGAAACGGTATTGTATTCACGACCCGGCGAAACGACTTCCATGCGGGCAAGAGCCTTCTTGGCACGTGCAGAAGCGTCAAATTC
>CAMZFJ010000400.1 GCA_947306025.1 uncultured Fibrobacter sp. | reverse complement strand
CGTGGCAGACCAAGGGCATCGAAGGCATGAACCGCTTCCTCGGCCGCGCCTGGCGCTCCGTGGTGGGCGACGACGATGCTGCTCCGGTTTACGTTGACGAGACCGCTCCGGAAGCAATCGAAAAGGTCATGCACCAGACGGTTATCAAGGTCACAAGCGACATCGAAAACATGAGCTTCAACACCGCCATCAGCCAGTTGATGATTTTCAACAACGAAATGATGAAGATGGACAAGCGCTACCGCGAACCGTGCGAAACCTTTGTGAAGTTGCTGCACCCGTTTGCCCCGCACATCGCCGAAGAAATGTGGAGCATCCTCGGACACAACGAATCGCTCACGAACGTCGCCTGGCCGGAAGCCGACCACTCCAAGGCCGTCGAAAACACCGTGGAAGTCGTGTTCCAGGTGAACGGCAAGGTCCGCGCCAAGGCAAGCGTTGCCAAGGACATGGACAAGGCCGAACTTGAGAAGCTCGCTCTTGAAAACGAACGAGTGAAGGAGTTTGCCAAGGGAATGACTGTCGTCAAGTCGATTGTTGTGCCTGGTAAATTGGTCAATATCGTTGTCAAGCCGGCATAAGATTGAGCCTGCCCCGGACTTGTTCCGGGGTGGTTCCGGGCAAGCTCGTGAATATCGTCGTTAAGTAACGATACGTCATTGCGAGGAGCCGAAAGGCGACGAAGCAATCAATAGCATTAATAAAAGGCCGTAGCAATTCGCTGCGGTCTTTTGTTGTTCTAAGTTTTAGGTTACACGTTTATTCGCACTTGAATCCTTGCAGCTCGAGACCGGCGCGCATTTCGCCGTAGGTGGAGGTGCGTTTCATGTCCATGACTTTCATGAATCGGCAATCGTTGTCGATGTGCATTTGGAAACCTGCCATGGTCGGGGTGACTTCGCCTTTGCCACTTGCGCGGATGTGGGCCATCATTTCTTCGCGCTTGTCGCTCATCTCTGGCGGAACGAATACGTCCGTGACGATGTCGACGTTCTTGATTTCGGTATCGCCGAATACGAATGAAATTGTGACGAGATTTTTGAGGCCGTGGAATTGACCGTTCACTTTGCAGACAAGGTTTCTGTCCTTGCCGGTCTTTTTAGCGGTCTTTTTGGCTTGCGGCTTGACTGCTTTGGGTGTGTAGTCGAGCGCCTGCAAAAGCTGTTCTTCTTTGACAACGCCGACGAGGCGGTTTACGATTTGCCCGTTTTTAATCAGGAAAAATGTGGGGAACGCTTGAATTGGAAGCGTGTTCTTTATTTTGTCTATACCGGGTTCGTCAATGCCGACAGAAGCGACTTTGATATCGCGGTAGTTCTTGGCGATGCCAATGAGAGTCGGGATCATCACGAGGCACGGCGGGCAACTGGTCGATGAAATTTCTAGAATGACTGGTGTTTTGGAATGCAGAATTTCTTTTTCAAAATTGCTGTCGTCCACTTTGACGATGTGGATGTCTTCGTCTGCTGCGACGCTCTTTACGTTTGCGGCACCTTTGGCCTGAGCTTGCGAAACACCGCCTACGGCAAGGACTGTGGCTGTTGCAAATGCGATTACGTTTGAAAGAAAACTGTTTTTTAAAATGTTCATGTAGACTGCCTTTTTTTCTATCGAAAATTTTGTCAAGAATAACTTTGCGTACTTTAATTATTGCTTCAAATAATAACTTTTTTCGAAAGAAAATTTTTGCGGTTTTATATATTTTACTAAATGGAATGTAGATGAAATCTACTGCTTAAAGGATTTGCTTTATGGAATGGAACGCTGCTGTAAAGGACCGAATTGAGTCTCGCTTGAAAGAAAAGGAAAATATGCTTGCTAGTTATGCTTGCAAATCTTCGGATGCAATTCGTTTTCACGAGATGCTTGATGATGTACGCCTGAATTTTTCGCACGATTCGGATAAGATTGTCAATTCATATTGTTATAGCCGTTATATCGATAAGACTCAGGTCTTTTATCTTGTTGAAAATGACCACATCACGCATCGTGTTTTGCATGTGCAACTGGTTTCTAAAATTGCAAGGACCATCGGGCGTTTCTTGAATTTGAATGAAGATCTTATTGAGGCGATATCCTTAGGGCATGATGTCGGCCATACGCCTTTCGGACACGATGGGGAAAGGATTATTTCGGGGATTTTGCAAGAAAAAAATGCAGGAATTTTTGAACACAATGTTCAAAGCTTTAGACTTTTCCATGACCTTGAAGTTTATGGAACGGGGCTGAATCTCACCGCTCAAGTTCTCGATGGAATAATCTGCCACAATGGTGAAATTCTGAAAAACGAGTACTGCTGCAATCGAAATAAAACACCGGATCGATTGCTGGATGAATACAAAAAAAGTTTAGAGGGTTCGTTCAAATCAAAAGATATGGTCCCGATGACTTTGGAAGGCTGCGTCATGCGAATCTCGGACGTGATTGCTTACGTTGGTCGTGATGTCAAGGACGCTCTCATCTTGAAATTGATTAAGCCTGAGGATGTTCCAAAAGAAATCACGGAAGTTCTCGGTGACGATAATGAAAAAATCGTCAATACGCTCATCACAGACCTTGTCAACAATAGTATTGATAAAGATTCGTTGAGCTTTTCGCCGGATGTTTTTTACGCTCTTAATCAACTGAAAAATTGGAATTACAAGAATATTTATACGAATCCGAAAAAATCATCTCAGGACGAAAAAATAAGGACGATGTTCCGGGCTGTTTTTGAAACATGTCTGGATGAACTCCGTACGGGCGTGAAAAAGGCAACGGGAATTAATCACTGGTATGAAAAGATGAGCGAAAAGTACAAGGATACGAATTCGTTGCCGCGCGTTGTTGCTGATTACGTTTCTGGAATGACGGATGACTATTTGATGAATGTCTACAAGGAAATTG
>CAMZFJ010000399.1 GCA_947306025.1 uncultured Fibrobacter sp. | reverse complement strand
TCTTGGGCGAACCCCAGAATTTCTTTTCGGCGCTGTCGAGAACGGCGAACTTTTTGCCTTCGATGATGAGCGTGGTGTCGCGTTCTGTAGCCGTGCCCTTGTCGAGCTTGGTAGTAAGTTCGAGCACTTCGAGTTCCGGAGTCACGAACGAGGAGGCCAACAGTTCGGGGTAGCCGTTGCGCTGGGCGAGGTTCCTGAATTTGGCACGGAGGGGGGATTGGATTTTTTCACCCACGATTTGCGGAGTGCCGTCGCCGCCTTGCACTATTGGAGCGCAGTCGCCGATGGTCGTGGCTTCGAGCATGTAGAGTCTTTTGCAGGCAAGCGCTATGAGCGAACCTGCGCTAATTGCCTTTTTCTTGACGAGCGCGATTGTCTCGGCGCCCTTGACTGCCATGATGGTATCGACGAGGTCGAACGCTGCATCGAGGCGACCGCCGAACGTGTTGATTTCAAAGACGATGTAATCAGGTTTTTTATTAAGAGCTTCACCGATGGCTCGGGCGCAGAATTCGTACATGGCCGGATCTACGTCGCCTTCCAGTTTAATCCAAACGGCCTGCTTTTTGGGGACTCCGATTTCGGCTGTTTTGGGGGTTGCAGTGTCTTTTGTAACGGAATCGATTGTCGCGATTTCAGCTGCAAATATAAATGAAAATAGAAATGTTAAAAGGAAAAGCAATTTTGATAAGATTTTCATATCGTCAATGTATAAAGATTTGTTTTGTATTGAACAGTTTTTGTGAAAAAAAACACGATTTTTCCGAAATACTGCTTAAAACTTGTTTTTTTTTGAAAATAATCTGCTGTTTTTTTCTGTAAAATGTATAATATACCTTGGAATCTTACGAAATACTTATGAACAATAATTTCTTCAAAAGAAACTTAATAGTATCGTTACTCTTAGTTGCTTTCTTGTTTATTGCGACAAACGTTTCCTTTTTGTATATCAACAGAAACGCTATTGATGATAGTTGGGACTCTCTTGAAGAGGTGGCCTATGCTTCCGAAGCGAAGATGGGTTTTTTAGGCCGGTCGCTTTTAAGTGCTTTGTCCAATATCTCGACGGTGGTTGGGATGGAAGAGGATCTGCTTTCTGAAAGCATGGTGCGAATGATTCGTGGTTCGCGAATAGGCCCTTTGGTGTCTGCGGCTCGCTTGTATTTGCCAGATGGACATATCATAGCCGACCAAGGCGTTGTTTTTGACTCTTCTTATATACAGCACTACAATTCGATTGTTTCTTCGAAACCTTATATTTCGAAGGTTAGTCGAGATGTCGTTCGTTCCGAAAACATAGTGTTTGAACAATTTGTTCCTGTCCGTCGTAGGGGTGAAGTTGTTGCTATGCTTTCGGCGGTCTCCGAACTAAAGCCGTTGTATAGTTATGTGGCGACTAATGCATTCAAGGGAAGGGCTTCGTTAATCGTTGTGGATCGCCGAGACGGATCGTTTGTTGTTGAAAAAACAGGAAAATGGAGAAATTTCAATGGCTTTGTAAGGACGATCCAGCCGAAAAACGGGTATTCCTTGGATGAATGGGCGGCTAATGTAATGAAGGGCGAACCGTCTCATTTGGCTTATGGGGAAAAATCTTCGGATGAATCAAAGCTGTTGGTGTCGCTTCCGTTATTCGGTGGTAGCTGGTCATTGATTTTGTATGTCAATGAAAATATTGCCTTTGCACGAGTGGATAAAATCCGTAAGTTCTATATAGCTATTTCTGCTATAGAACTTTTTGTAATTCTTTTGTATCTCCTTAGAATCATGTGGAATGCTCGCCGCATGGTCGATGCGGAGAGTGGCGAATATTCCGAAATTGCAGATGCTCTGAGCGAAACGTACGAGTGTATTTTCTATGTGAATATCTTGGACGATACGTTTGATACGTTCCATTCTGACAAACTGATGAACAAGTTGCATGAATCGGTGAATGGGCGAGATTTCTTCTTTGAATCTATCGCGAGCTTGCGCAGCAACCTCCATGAAGATGACCTTGAAATTGTCATGCACTTTATGGAAAAGGGGGCGTTCCTCCAGCGACTAGAAGAAAGTCCGAGTGCCTCGGTTGAGTATAGGCTTATCATTGAAGGTGTGCCGCAATATTATAGAATGAAGGCTATTAAGTCCCGCAAGGACGACAATCATGTTATTGTGGCTGTAGAAAATATTGATTCCGAAGTCAACAAGGCGGTTGCCCAGCGCCAAGAAATGGACCGCAACAACAGGGTGATTGAATCGCTAGCTTCGGACTTTGACTTTGTAAACTACGTAACGCTTGGCGATGATTCCTTGTCAGATGTCGTGGTGACTTACCGTGCTAGTTCAGTGCTGTTGAAGGCGATTCCGGGATGGTCTTCGGAAAAAGTTTTTGCAAAGCGAATGGATTTGCTGTTAAAGTATTTGGTTAGTGATTCTGATAAGCATCAGTTCCATGAAGTGACAAACCGCGATTATCTTGTCAAGACTTTGAAAAAGGAATCTGTTATCCATGTTAATTTCAAGATTAAACTGGATGGCAAGGAAATCTTCTATCAGATGAAGATTATTGCGGATAAGGATGATGTTGGCAACCTCAAGGGTATTGTTTTTGGCTTGCACAGTGTCGACGATGAAATCAAGAAGCAGATGGAAATCCAGTCGAACTTGAAGCAGAACCTTGAAATTATCGACATCCTTTCGGAAGACTATTCGTCACTCTTCTACTTCAATCTTGTTGACAACACGAGTGGCGTTCTTGCCGTTCGCGAAGACATCAGGGGCGCCCTGAAGGATCGGTTTGCGACTTGTGACCGTCTGGAAGATGTCTTTAAAGCGTTTGTCTTGGATATGGCTCATCCGGATGATCGTGAAAAGCTTATCGGGCTTGCGTCTAGAGAGTATGTGGCC